>CAYTWT010000256.1:0-1944 GCA_964442185.1 uncultured Acidobacteriota bacterium | reverse complement strand
GGTCTGTCCGACCGCCAGTCGACCGATGCGAGTGACCGCGCCGTAGATTCCCGCGTTGTTCTGGTTCGCACGAACGACCGCCTTCAGCACTTCTGGCGCAGGACTTGCTGAGTCGGGATCAAGGTTCACCATCGAGCAGCGAACGTCGCGCAGCGTGACGGTGATGGCGGGGGCGTCGTCCCCCTCGCCGAATGAGAGCACGCCGCCCAGCCACTCGTCCTCCTGGAAGGGAACCGATTGCAGTAAACGAACTACAACATTCGGCCGAAAGCGTCGCACGTCCGGGCTCCGCGCTGCGAGTCGTCCGATCTCGCGCACCGTATCGAAGGCGATCACGGAGATGTTCGCTTCATCGAAGATGCCATGATTCAACTGCATCATCTGCACGGGAGCCCCGTACCGGCGTCCGACCTCGGTGGCCAGGTCCTCTCCGAAGACAGGCATCTGTTCGCCAGCCGGCGTGCGAACATGCGTAGGAAGGTTTCCCTCAGCACCGTCTTCACGGCGCTGCGGAGCAAACAGGAGCAGCTCGGGAAGCGACGTACCAGCCCTCGTCCTGCCAGTATTCCAGCGTGAAGGTCCGCATGGCTGATTGTCACCCCGCAATCGTGCCCAGCCAACCCTGGCCACCGGTCGACCCTAGCATGTCGGTCGAACACGCGGATCAGCTGCGAACGCTCCAGTGCGCGGCTTGCCGTTGCCGTGCGGTCGTCAGCTGCGTCCGGTTGTGTGGCGCCGCGTACCATACAGCTCATCCACCCGCCTTCGGGATGCCAAGATCCTTGCAGATGCGCGCTGCCACCGGCTCGATGATCTCACTATGACGTGGCACGGCGCTCGTCTTTCGGTTAGCTGGGTTCCAGTAGATGGAATGGCGCCCGCCCTCTCGGAGGAGCTCGCACCCGTGCTTACCGAGATGGCGGACAAGGTCCGCACGCTTCATTCGACGGGTACGGCCACAGCCTCGCGGAGTACTTGATGGCCTTCAGCCTCGCGTCGAGCCAAGTCGCGGTTCGCTTGGAGGACGTCGTGAATAGCTTCCTTCAAGGTCGCGCGGGCTTCTTCAAGGGTCTTCTCCTGCACGTTGCAGCCTGGAAGCTCCTCGGCAAACCCGATCCACCACTCACCGACCTGCTCGAAGACGCCGGTGTACTGGTTCTCCATGACCCTATTCTCGCACGGCCCTAAAGGCGCGTGCGTCTTCTTCGGCCATCTTGTTCATTCACTCGATCTCCCGTCCGCAGAACACCTGGATCAGCAGCGAGGGCCGCGCCTCCGACTGGCCACGGCGCGGACCTCGTCTGCTGCATCCACTTGTTCGACCGCTCGTGATTTCACGAGCTGGCCTCTTGCTCTATCCCAAGCTGGCGACGGACCAGGCGGCACAGGCTGTTCTTGATTTCCGAATGGCGTGGCACCGGTGCCCGCCGTCCGTTTGCCGGGTTCTCGTAGATGTCATGCCGAGCTCCATGGCGAAGTAGCCGGCATCCCGCCTGAGTGAGTTCACGAACGAACTCACTTCGGTTCAGGCTAGACCTCGATCTCCCGCGTCAGAACCGGGGCGCCCGGTGGAGCCGGCTCGGTCTCGGCCATCAAGTGGTAGGCATCCTTGATGTTCTCCTCGAGCTCATCAAGGGTCTGCCCTTGGCTCATCACGCCCGCCACTTCCTTCAGCCGCCCGACGTACCAACTCTCGTCCTGCCAGTATTCCAGCGTGAAGGTCCGCATGGCTGATTATCCCCCCTCACTCGGCTCCGGCCAACCCTGGCGTCGCGTCGGCCCCAGCGTGTCGGTCGAACACACCTTGTCCTCAATCGATCGACGCAACAGCTTGGGCGAACACTTCGGATGGTTTCATCCAATTCAATGTCTGTCGAGGGCGGTTGTTGAGCTCCCTGGCGACCGCGTTCAGGTGAGCGGCACTGTGTAGGCTCAGGTCTGCGT
>CAYTWT010000255.1:0-27596 GCA_964442185.1 uncultured Acidobacteriota bacterium | reverse complement strand
GTCGTGACCGTCGATCCGGACCGGCGGGTGATCGCGGACGGGGCGGTGGCGGTGGACAAGGGCCGGATCGTCGCGGTCGGGCTCGCAGCCGAGATCGCGGCGGCGTACACGGGGCGCGACGTGCTCGACGCCGGCGGCGGGATCGTGATGCCCGGCCTCGTCAACACCCACACTCACGCCCCGATGGTGTTGTTCCGGGGTGTCGCCGACGACCTGAAGCTGATGGACTGGCTCCAGAACTACATCTTTCCCGCCGAAGCCAAGAACGTCACGGCCGGCTTCGTGAAGGCGGGCACCCGCCTGGCTGCGCTCGAGATGATCGCGAGCGGCACGACGACCTTCGTGGACGGCTACTACTTCGAGGACCAGGTCGCGGAGGCAGCCAAGGAAGCAGGCCTGCGCGCGGTGCTCGGCGAGACCTTCATCGACTTCCCCGCCCCGGACAACAAGACCCGCGACGAAGCTCTCGCCTACACCGAGCGCTTCCTGACCCGCTGGGCGGGCGATCCGCTGATCGTGCCAGCCGTAGCACCGCACTCGACGTATCTGGCCAGCCCCGAGACGCTCAAGCTCGCGAAGGCGCTGGCCGACCGTCATGGGGCGCCGATCCTGATCCACCTGTCCGAGTCGCCCGACGAGCAGAGGCAGGTCCAGGAACGCTACGGCAAGACCTCGACGGAGCACCTGCGCGATCTGGGCCTGCTTCGGAAGGGCGTGCTCGGCGCGCACGGTGTGTGGCTGTCGACGAGCGACCTCAGGATCTTGAAGAACGCGGACGTGGGTGTCGCCCACTGCCCGCAGAGCAACATGAAGATCGCCGTGGGTGCGGCGCCGGTGCGCGAGATGCTGGCTGCAGGCATTCGGCTCGGCCTCGGCACCGACGGCGCCGCCAGCAACAACGACCTCGACATGTTCGAGGAGATGATGAGCGCGGCGCTGCTGGCGAAACACGCGACCCAGGACCCGACTTCGGCGCCGGACCATGCCGTCCTGGAGATGGCAACGCTGGGCGGCGCGCGCGCGCTCGGCATGGAAGACCGCTTTGGCTCGCTCGAGCCGGGCAAGCGCGCCGACCTGATCGTGGTCGGCCTCGACGCGCCACGCCTGCACCCGCTCTACGATCAGATCTCGCACCTCGTCTACGCGACGAAGGGCGCCGACGTGCGCCACAGCGTGATCGAGGGCCGCGTCGTGATGCGCGACCGGAAGCTGTTGACACTCGACGCGCAGGCGATCCTGGCCGAAGCCGAGCGCTATCGGCTCCAGGTCGTGAAGAGCCTGGGCCGATAGCCCGAGATCAAAGCGCTGCGAAGCTGATCAGCTTGACGCCGGCGGCCTGGAGCGTCTCGCGTACTCCTTGGTGGAGCAGAGCTTCGAGCTCCCGAGCGCGGGGTTCGGCATAGGCGCTCGTCGCGCGCAGCTCGTCGTCGACGACCGCGGGATGGCACATCAGCTCCGTCGTGCCCGGCTCGAGCCGGACCAGCGCGGCGATCAGCGCTTCGAGTGTCGCACCTCGATCGTAGAAATCCCCGATGAAGTGGTCCGTGGTCGGCAGGGCTTCGCTGCGGAGGCGCGCGCGCAGCTCAGCCGAGGCGCCGCGAACGGGAAGGCCGGTCTCCCAGGCAAGCGTCACGAGCCCCTCGAGAACAGCCGGGAGCTTGTGTGCATGGTGATGGCTGTCGAAGTGTGTCGGCCGCCGGCCAGTGAGCTCGCGAAAGCGGTGCAGTTGCGCGCGCGCCTCGGCCAGCACCTCGCGGGGATCGGCGCCGGCGAGCGCGTCGGGCTTCGCGTGAAAGCGGCCCGACGCATCCACCAGCGAACGAACCTGGTCTCGCGGCGACGCGGGTGTGCCTCCCCCCGTGAGCTGGACGTGAAGGCCGACCCCGAGCGCCTGGTGCTGCTTCGCGAGCGCAGCGGCCTCGACCGCGGCCGGGTAGTTCACCATCAGCGTGGCGCTCGTCACGATGCCCTTGCTGTGGGCTTCGAAGACGCCGCGGTTGACGCCGGGCGTCCGCCCCAGGTCGTCCGCGTTTACGATCAGGCACTTACCGGAGCTCAGGCTCGCCTCAGCTGCCGTACACGACGATGTCGCCGAGGTTGCGGTATTTCTCGTTGTAGTCGAGGCCGTAGCCGACGACGAACAGGTCTTCGATCGTGAAGCCCACGTAGTCCACGTGGATCTGGACCAGCCGGCGCGAGGGCTTGGACAGAAGCGCCGCCACTTTGACACTCTTCGGGCCGCGGTTGCGCAGCAGGTTGGTGAGGTAGTTGAGGGTCAGGCCCGTGTCCACGATGTCCTCGATCACGATCAGGTCCCGGCTCTCCAGGCCCTGGTCCAGGTCCTTCACCAACCTCACCTCGCCCGAGGACTTGGTGGCGGCGCCGTAGGATGAGACCGCGATGTAGTCGAGCGTCAGCGGCAGCTCGATGGCCCGCGCCAGATCCGTGAGGAAGGTGCAGGCGCCCTTCAGGACGCAGACGAGATGCGGGTCCCGGCCGGCGTAGTCACGGGCGATCTCACGGCCCATCTCGGCGACGCGGGCCTGAATCGCGTCTCGGGAAAGCAGCACCTTCATCACGCGGCCTCCACAGGGGAGCGGGCATTATGCCCCAGGGGGAGCATTGACTTCCAGATTCCGCGGGGCGTAGCATCCGGCAGTTTTCACGAAGTAGTGAACATCAAGCCAAGAGAGGTTCACGCCAGCCTAGCCTGAAGCGCCTCGACATCCGGCTCGCCAAGGCCATTCGCCTGGGCGGCAGCCGCAACCTGGACCTCGCCATCGACGTGTTCAACGTTCTCAACAGCGACGGGCGATCCGCGCACCGCGCAGATCAGCGCGCGGCTGCGCTTTTAGGACATTTTCGCATTTTCGGACACGGGACGAACCATCCGGTCGACCTGGGTGTCAGAATTAGCGGATCTTTTGTCTCCGCAGCGACGTTTAAAGGGCGGAGCGTGGCTATAATTCCATCTCTGTCCCGCCCGGACGCCCCAAAACGAAAGCGTGGAGGACACTTCGGCATGAACAGGAAGAATTGCATCGTGGCCGCTCTGGCCCTGGGCCTTCCCCTGACGACCGTCTGGGCCCAGGAGCCTGAGGCCCGTCCGACCCTGGAGCTGGGGCTCGACGACGCCGTGGAGCGCGCCCTGAAGAACAACACCGACCTGGCGGTCGAGAAGTTTCGCCCGGAGTCGAGCGCCCAGGACGTGCGCAGCGCCGAGGGCGCGTACGACCCGTTCCTCTCGGGCCGGATCGACAAGAACTCCCGCACCGATCCGGCCCGCAGCGCCTTCACGGGCGGGCAGAAGGTCGAGAACGACGGCTGGACCTGGAACTTCGGGGCGAGCCAGCTCCTGAAGACCGGCGGCATCTTCGACGTCGCCTTCAACAACAGCAAGGCGACGACCGACAGTGTGTTCACTACGTTCAACCCCTCGTACGATTCGAGCCTGAACCTGAGCCTCAGCCAGCCGCTGCTCAAGAACCTCAAGATCGACAGCGCCCGCGCCCAACTGCGGGTCAGCAAGAACAACCAGGCGGTCTCCGACGTGCAGTTCCGGCAGACCGTCATCAACACCATCTCGAACGTCAAGAAGGCCTACTACGACATCATCGCGGCGATCGACAACCTGGCGGCGCAGCGCAAGAGCCTGACGCTGGCGCAGAAGCTGCTGGGCGAGAACCAGATCAAGGTGCGGATCGGAACGCTGGCGCCGCTCGACGTGGTCCAGGCCGAGTCCGAGGTCGCAAGCCGCGAAGAGGGTGTGATCGTCGCCGAGGCGCTCTTGGCCTCGGTCGAAGACACGCTGAAGGCCGCGATCTTCCCCGCCAACGATCCCGCCACCTGGGCGCTGCGCATTGTTCCCACCGACCGGCCCACGGCCGAGAAGGAGGAGATCAACCTCGAGGCGGCCACCAAGAAGGCGCTCCAGGAGCGCACCGACATCAACGTCGTGCGCAAGAACCTGGAGAGCGACGACATCGCGATCCAGTTCGCGCGCAGCCAGCTGCTGCCGGCGCTGAACCTGCAAGCCGCCTACGGCAGCGTCGGAATCGGCGGCACGGGCCTGGTCCGCGACGGCTTCGGCGGCCCGGTCGTCGAAACGGTCCCGGGCGGTTATAGCGATGCGCTGAGCGGCGTTTTCGGCACCGACTTCCCCACCTGGACGCTGGGCGTCAACCTCTCCTACCCGCTCTTCAACCGCCAGGCCAAGGCCTCGGCGGCACGGGCGCGGATCTCGAAGGACCAGGCGCTCGCGAGCCTGAACCGGCTGGAGATGCAGATCGCACAGGAGGTGCGCACCTCCGGACGCGACGTCCAGTCCAACTTCAAGCGCGTCGAGTCGACCCGCGCGGCCCGGGTGCTGCAGGAGCGCCGCCTGGATGCCGAGGAAAAGAAGTTCGCGGCAGGCATGTCGACCAACTTCCTCGTCACCCAGGCGCAGCGCGACCTGGCCGACGCGAGCGTCTCCGAGATCCGCGCCGGCCTCGACTATCGCAAGAGCTTGATCGAGTTCGAGCGCGTGCAGCAGGCGGGCGTGGGCGCCGGATCCGGGATCGTGCTGTCCAGCTCCGTCAGCAGCTCCAGCACCGCCGCGGGACGTAGCACAGCCGCGAGTCTGGCGGCGATCAGCCAGCAGCAGCAGTAGTCGAGACTCCCTTCAAAGCCTCGCTCCAGGCTCCGCGCCTCAAGGCGCGGGGCCGTTTTCATTTTCCCCCGCGGTTCGCATACTTTCACGGGAAAAGCAGCCCATTCCCCGCCCATCTCGGTCTAACCTTATGCTGATGAACAAGCGACTCTTGGTGCTGGCAGGCACGGGCGCCCTGCTCCTCGGGGCCTGGTTCGTGTTCGCCGGCTCCCGATCTCGAGCGGGCCGCGCGGTGCTGGCGAGCGCCGTGGTGGATCGCGGCGACATCGCCGACGTGGTCGGCGCCACCGGCGTGCTCCAGGCGGTGACGACGGTGCAAGTCGGTTCCCAGGTCTCGGGCACGATCGCGAGCCTGAGCGCGGATTTCAACTCGCTCGTGCGCAAGGGCCAGGTGATCGCACGCCTCGACCCGTCGCTGTTCGAGGCCCGCCTCGCCCAGTCGCAAGCCAACCTGGTCTCAGCCAAGGCGAACCTCGAGAAGGGCAAGGCGGCCATCGACGACGCCAAACGAAAGTACGAACGCGCCCGGCAGCTGGCGGCCGAGAATCTCGTGCCGCAGAGCGACCTCGACAGCGCCAAGGCCAGCTACGACGGCGCGCTCGCCCAGGACCGCGCCAACCAGGCGGCCGTCACGCAGGCCGAGGCCGGCGTGAATCAGGCGCAGGTGGATCTCGCACACACCGTGATCGCGACGCCGATCGACGGCGTCGTGCTGGCGCGGAACGTGGACGTTGGCCAGACCGTCGCCGCCTCGCTCCAGGCCCCGACGCTGTTCGTGATCGCCAACGACCTGACGCGGATGCAGGTCAAGGCCTCGATCGACGAAGCCGACATCGGCCGAGTGCGGGCGGGTCAGGCCGTCAGCTTCCGCGTCGACGCCTATCCGGACCAGGCGTTCGAGGGCAGTGTTCAACAGGTGCGGCTGCAGCCGATCACGAACCAGAACGTCGTGACGTACGACACGCTGATCGCCGTCGACAACCCGGACCAGAAGCTGATGCCGGGCATGACCGCGACGGTGTCCGTCGTGATCCAGGAGAAGAAGGGTGCGCTGCGCGTCCCGGCGGCGGCGCTGCGCTACCGCCCCGAGAGCTTCACCGAGCGGGGCCGGTTCGTATTCGTGGCGGGCGACGCAGGCCCGCCCCAACCGGTGAAGATCAAGACCGGGCTCTCGGACGGGCAGTTCACCGAAGTGCTCGAAGGCGTCGCGGAAGGAGCCAGGGTCGTCACCGGCCTCGCGCCGGGCGCCGCCAGCACCGGCGGTCGCCCGACGCCGGGCGGGAGCGCCACGAACAATCCCTTCGCCCCCGCGAGACCACAACCGCGCACCCGCTGAGCATGGACGCGCCGCTGCTCCGGGTCGAGAACCTGCGCCGCTCGTACCAGGTCGGCGACGTGACCGTCCACGCGCTACGCGGCGTCGACCTCACGCTGCCGCGCGGCGGCTTCCTCGCCATCGTCGGGGCCTCGGGCAGCGGCAAGTCGACACTGATGAACATCCTCGGGCTGCTCGACCAGCCGAGCTCGGGCCACTATTTCCTGGCCGGCGAGGACGTCTCGGGCTTCGATCGCGACCGGCGTGCGATCCTGCGCAACCGGATGATCGGCTTCGTGTTCCAGAACTTCAACCTGCTGCCGCGCACTTCGGCGCTCGAGAACGTCGAGCTGCCGCTGCTCTACAACGGCAAGGACTGGTCGGCCGCCGAGCGCCACCAGCGCGCAGCCAAGCTGCTCGAGCTGGTGGGCCTGACTGCGCGCAGCGACCACACGCCCAGCCAACTCTCGGGCGGCCAGCAGCAGCGCGTCGCGATCGCGCGTTCGCTGGTCAACGACCCGGAGCTGGTGCTGGCCGACGAACCGACGGGAAACCTGGACAGCCGCACCAGCATCGAGATCATGGAGGTGCTGCAGCGCCTCAACCGGGAACGCGGCATCACGATCGTCCTGATCACGCATGAGACCGAGATCGCCGAGTACGCCGAGCGGATCGTGCGGGTCCGCGACGGCCGGATCGTCGAATCCGTGCCGGTGGCGCGGCGCCGCGATGCGGCGGCCGAGGCCGCGGCCCTGCCACCGCTGGAGCAGGAATCAGGCGCGTGAAGAAACTGCTGGGCGTCGCGAGGATCTCGTTTACGGCGCTGCGCCGCAACAAGGTGCGCTCCGCGCTCACGGCCCTGGGTGTGATCATCGGCGTGGCCTCGGTCATCGCCATGATCGCCCTCAGCACCGGGGCCCGCGCTGCGATCGACGTGCAGATCCAGAGCGCCGGTACCAACGTCGTGTACGTGTCGGCGGGAAGTTGGGGCCGCAGCGGCGGCGTCCGCGGCGGGGCCGGGTCCGTGCAGACCCTGACCCTCGACGATGCGACAGCGATGCGCGACCAGTTGCGCAGCGTCGAGCGCCTGACGCCCGTAGTCCGTGGCCGGGCCCAGGTCATCGCGGGCGAGCAGAACTGGGCCACCCAGGTCGAGGGCGGCAACGAAGACTACGTCGTGATCCGCAACTGGGCGATCACGAGCGGGGCCAACTTCACGGCCCGCGAGATCCAGGTGGCCGACAAGGTGTGCCTGCTCGGCGACACGGTCGCGAAAACGCTGTTCGCGGGAGAGGATCCGGTGGGACGGATCGTCCGCGTCAAGAACCTGCCCTTCCGCGTGCTCGGCGTGCTGGCGCCGAAGGGACAAGGCCAATGGGGCGACGACCAGGACGACATCGTGATCGCTCCCTACACGACGCTGCAGAAGAAGCTGCTGGGGATCACCTACATCCACCGCGTGATGCTTTCAACAACGCGGCCCGAGGCGGTCGAGGAGACCGCCGTCGCCATCACACGGCTGATGCGCCAGCGCCACCGCATCACGAACCCGGACGAGGACGACTTCAGCGTGCGCACGGTCGAGGAGATGGCGCAGACGCGTACCCAGCTCGCCGACACGATGACGGGCCTGCTGATGAGCGTCGCCTCGGTGAGCCTGCTCGTCGGCGGTATCGGGATCATGAACATCATGCTGGTCTCGGTCACGGAGCGCACCCGCGAGATCGGGCTGCGGATGGCCGTGGGCGCGCGCACCCGCGACATTCTGCGCCAGTTCCTGGCCGAGGCCATCACCCTCTCGATCCTGGGCGGTGTCGCCGGAATCGGTCTCGGGGTGCTGGTCTCCAGCAGCCTGACGCAGAGCCTGGGCTGGCCCACCGAGATCACGAGCGGCTCGATCTTGCTGGCCTTCGGCTTCGCCGCGAGCGTCGGCGTCTTCTTCGGCTACTACCCGGCGCGGAAGGCCGCGAGCCTGGATCCCATCGACGCGCTCCGCTACGAGTAGGCGACTCGTAGACGTGTACGGGGCCATACACGCCGCGCCGCTACGACCGGTTCTTGTAGCGGTCCGAGAGTCTCTGGGCGAGTGCCGCCAGGCTTGCCAGCACGAGCGCTCCGGTCTGGATGAAGTAGGGATCGCGCCGACGCCGGCCTGCGGCGCCCTCGGTGGCCAGGGTGATCGGCAGGGCCACGAACAGCACGAGAACGATGGCGGCTGTTCCGAAGCGCTCCCAGAAGCGCTCCAGGCCCCCGAAGAAGCCTTCGATCGGACCCTCGCTGCCAATGGCGCTCACCATCTCGTCGATCTGCTCCCGGGTCAGGCGGCCGTCCGGCCAATGCTCGCGCGGCGGAACTGCCGCCGCTGCGGCCGTCGCCGAACCCGGCGCAGGGGCGGATGCATAGGAACCCTGGGCCTCGAGCAGCGTACGGTAGGCGAGCGTGATCTGGGTCATCTGGCGCGCGGCTTCGGCCTGGCCCGCGGGATCCGCGCTGTGGCGATCCGGGTGCCATTTCTTGGCGAGCTCCCGGTAGCGCAACTTGACTTGCTTCGGGCTTGCGCCTGGCGGGAGCCCCAGCGTCGCGAGGGCGTGGCGGGCCGGATCGCTCATGGCCGGGGCGTCGTCTTCGCCGGGAGTCTCACGCTGGCAGGATTATAATGACGCCCCGGCTGTGATCCACAAACGCCTCGCCCAACTCGGGGATCTCGTCGCCCGGGCGCCTTACGGCTTCGCGCGATGAGCCTGTTCCTGGCACTGGCACTACCCCTCGCCCTCGCCGCTGCGCCGACAGCGCCACTCATCGTCGGCGTCCTCTCCGATCCTGTCTCGCTCGCGCCGCATCGGGCCACTGACCTCGTGGCCGAGGCGATCGTGGCGAACGTCTGCGACACGCTGGTGCGCTTCCGGGCGGGAGTCGAGCATCCCGACGCGGCGCTCGCGACGACCTGGGCGACTCCGGACAACCGAAGCTGGACGTTCACGCTTCGCAAGGACGTCCGCTTCCACGATGGGACGCCCTTCGACGCGGACGCCGTCGTCGCCAACATCGAGAGCCTGCACCGGGAGCGGGCCTTCCCGGGCCGCGCCGAGCGCCTCGGCGCCCACGTCGTGGCGATCACGCTGGATCGGCCCAGCGCCGCGCTGCTCGCGACGCTCTCGCAGCCCTTCTTCGCGATGCAGAGCCCGAAGGCGCTTGCGGCAGGCGCCGATCTGCCCGTGGGTACGGGCCCGTTCCGGCTTGCGGGCGCGGAGCCAGGCGTCGTCAGACTCGACGCAAACCCGGAGTACTGGGCCGGCGCGCCGCGCTTGCCGAAGCTCGTGTTCCGCCGCTATCCGACCGAGCAGGCGCTGCTGGAAGCACTCGTCTCGGGTGAAGTCGACTTCACTTCCGCCGTGGGCCACGAGCGCCTCGAGACCCTGCAGCAGAACCCGCGCATCAGCCTCGATGCCCAGACCGGCCAGAACATCGCCTTTGTCTCGATCAACAACGAAAGGGAACCCTGGACGCGGGCGGAGGTCCGACAGGCGGCGGCCCGCGCCATCGATCGCGACGCACTGGTCCAGGAGATCCTGGGCGGACACGGCGAGCCCGCGCGGAACCCGCTGCCGCCTTCCCTGTGGGGCTACAGCAAGCGGACTCGGGAGCTGTTCCTCGATCGCCCGGCGGCACGGCGCCTCTTGGCCGCGGCCGGCTACGGAACGGGTTTCGACACGACGCTGCTGGTCGTCGATTCGCCCAGACCCTACATGCCCGCGCCGCTTCGCCTTGCGAGCCGGCTTCGAGACGACCTGCTGGCCGTCGGGATTCGGTGCCGCCTGGCCACCGCGACGAACTGGTCGGACTACGTCGCGCGCGGGAGCCGTGGCGAGTACGACTTGATGCTGCTCGGCTGGCAGGCCGATACGGCCGATCCCAATGACTTCCTCTCGGCTCTGCTCGGCTCGCCCGCGATCGGCACCACCAACCGGAGTCGCTACCGGAGCGCCCCGATGGACGCCATCCTGAAACGCGGTCAGATGGCCAACGATGCGGAGGGTCGCGGCGCCGCGTATCGCGAAGCCCAGGCCCTGTTCCAGCGCGACATGCCCTTCGCGCCGCTGTTCCACGTGGCGGTCTTCTCGGCCCATCGTCGTGAGCTTCGCGGCCTGAACGCCGGCGCCACCGGCTTGATGCGCTACGACAAGGCGTGGAGGGGCGAGTAAGAGGGGGGCGAATGCACTTCGGCCCGAGCGGGCGGAGAAGTCCGCTAGGCTTCCTCGGTGCGGACCAGGTCCTCGAACGTTTCCCGGCGACGAATCAGGCGGGCCTCGCCTGCGTCCGCGAGCACCTCCGCCGCGCGCGGGCGCAGGTTGTAGTTCGAGGCCATCGAGAAGCCGTAGGCGCCCGCATCACGCACCGCCAGGAGCTCCCCGGGGCCTACAGGCGGGAGCGCTCGCGCCCGGCCCAGGAAGTCGCCGCTCTCGCAGACCGGCCCGACCACGTCGACGACGCCGGGCGCCCCGCCCCGCTCGACCACCGGCTCGATGCGGTGGAAGGCCTCGTAGAGCGCCGGGCGCAGCAGGTCGTTCATGCCGGCATCCACGATCACGAAGCGGCGGGCGGCGTTGTCCTTCACCCCGATCACGCGCGTCAGCAGCACGCCCGCGTGCGCGACGATGGAACGGCCGGGCTCGAGAAGCAGCAGTTGCGGAAGGCCCGCGAGTGCAGGGAGCACGCGAGCCGCCAACTCCGCCGGCGTCGTGGCGCCGCCGCCCTCGTAGTCGACACCGAGCCCGCCGCCAATGTCGATCGTCTTCAGGGAAAAGCCACGGGACAGCAGTTCCCGGGTCAACGAGCCAATCGCGCAGGCCGCCTGCTCGAGCGCCCCGAGATCGGTGACCTGGGAGCCGATGTGGCACTGCACGCCCGAGACCTCGATGCCCGGCAAGCGCCGGACGCGCCCCAGGATCTCGGCTGCGCCGTCGATCGCAACTCCGAACTTGCTCTCGCGCAGGCCGGTCGAGATGTAGGGGTGGGAGCCGGCGTCGATGTCGGGGTTGACGCGCAGTGTGACGCGGGCCACGCGGCCGCCCGCCTGCGCGGCGAGCCCGATGCGCCGGATCTCTTCCTCGCTCTCAGCGTTCCACTCCCCGACCCCCCGCTCGAGGCCCAGGCGGATTTCGGCATCGGTTTTCCCGACTCCCGAGAAGACGATGCGCTCTGCTGGGAAGCCCGCGCGGAGCGCCGCCAGCAGCTCGCCGCCGGAGACGATGTCGGCGCCGGCGCCACGCGCAGCCAGCAGGCGCAACAGGCCGCCGGAGCTGTTGGCCTTGAGCGCGTAGCAAATGCGATGCGCTACGGGCGCGAAAGCAGCCTGGTAGGCAGCGTAGGCCCCGAGCAGTGTCGATTGGCTGTAGACGTAGAGCGGCGTCCCATAGCGCTCCGCGAGGGCCTCGAGCGAGACGCCGTCCGCGTGCAGCACGCCGGACAGCGAGGCGAAACCGCTCATGCGACCGGCTTGCCCGCTCGCTCACGCAGCATCGCCGCCACCAGACCCGAGAGACCGAGCAGTCCGACCAGGTTCGGGAAGATCTGCAGGCCGTTCATGAGGTCGCCCCACGCCCACACCACGTCGACCTTGCTGGTGGCGCCGAAGACGATCAGGATGCAGTAGATCCAGCGGTACGGCAGCACCACGCGCGGGCCGAACAGCTGCTCGAGAAACTGCTCGCCGTAGTAGGCCCAGCCGATCAGCGTGGTGTAGCCGAACAGGAAGACGCAGAAGGCGACTATCCAACCACCGGTCGTGGGAAGCGCGGTCGAGAAGGCCTGCGCGACCACAGCAGTGCTGGTCCTCCCGCCATTCCACACGCCGCTCACCAGGATCGTGAGCGCACTGATCGAGGAGGTCACGAACGAGACGATGAAGACCTCCATGACCGCGTTCAGTCCCTGCTGCAGCGGCCGGTCGCTGCGCGCCGTTCCGTAGGCGACGGCCGCCGTACCGTAGCCGGCCTCGTTCGCATAGATGCCGCGCGCCAGGCCGTACCGCATCGCGACCAGAATGCCGAGACCGGCGACGCTGCCAGCTCCCGCGCGCAGTGAGAAGGCCTCGCGAAAGACCATGGCGAGAACGCCGGGCAGCCGCTCCAGATGCGTCGCGATCACGAACAACCCGCCCGCGAGATACAGGCCGACCTTGAGGGGCGTCAGCTTCTCCGCCGCTCGGCCGATCGAGCGAATCCCGCCCAGGATCACGAGCCAGGCGAGGCCGGCGACGAACAGGCCGGTGTAGAGCGGCCGGACTCCCAGCTCGCTTTCCATCACCACAGCGATGGAGTTGGGCTGCGTGAAGGGCGTCGTGGTGAGGGCGGCAACGCCGGCGACGAGGCCGTAGCTCCACGCCAGCCGCGGCATCTTCAGGCCATCACGGAGGTAGAGGCTCGGGCCTGCCATCACCTTGCCCGCTTCGACGCTGCGAAAGCGGATCCCGAGAACGGCCTCGGTCAGCTTCACGGCCGTCGCGAAGAAACCATACGCCCAGATCCAGAAGAGCGCCCCGGGTCCACCTGAGACGATGGCGGTCGCCACGCCCGCGATGTTGCCGGTGCCAATCGAGGCGCCGAGGGCGGTCATGAAGGCCTGGAACGGCGACAGCGCGCCCTCGCCTGAGCCCTGGCGACCAGCCAGCATCGCCCTGGCGGCCTCCCGGAAGCGCGTGAGCTGCACGAAGCGATAGCGCAGCGTCAGAAACAGGCCGCTCCCGAGAAGCAGCAGCATGGTCCACGGGCCCCAGACGAGGTCGCTGACGAGCAGGATGGCGCGGCCGAGGCCGTCGAGCATGGCGCGCCATGCTACCATCGCGGCTCGAACCGTGGCGGATATCCACAGCCGAAGCATCGTCACCGGCGAAGACGTCTACGCGGTCCCTGCCGGGGGCGAGCTCGAGACCTCGGCTGGCGCGATCGTGACGCCTTGGGCGCGGGATCTCGCGGCCCAGCGCGGCGTCCGCATCGTCGAGTCCCCGGCCGGAGCGACCTCCCGGCTGGTGGCGATCGGCGCCGACCACGGGGGCCTGGCGCTCAAGGAAGAGGTCAAGAAGCAGCTCGCGCACCAGGGGCGTGCGGTTCGAGATCTCGGGACGTTCTCGACGGATCCTGTGGACTACCCCGACATCGCGCTGGCTGTGGCCCAGGCCGTGCGCGACGGCAGCGTACGTTTCGGGATCCTGATCGACGGCGCCGGGATCGGCTCCGCGATGGCCGCGAACAAGGTGCCGGGCGTGCGGGCGGCGCTGTGCGTGGACGCGCTGGCCGCGAAGAACGCGCGCGAGCACAACGACGCGAACGTGCTCACGCTGGGGGCGAAGTTCGTCGACGCCGCACGAGCCGACGAGATCGTACGCGCCTTCCTCGGCTCCGAGTGCACCGAGGAGCGTCACGCCAGGCGTGTGAAGAAGATCACGGCCATCGAGGAGCACTACAACAAGTGACCGACAACGCGCTCGTCGAAGCCGTCGTCCGCGCGGTGCTCTTGCAGTTGCGGGCTCCCGAGGAGCCGCCCTGTGCGTGTCACGGAGCGGCCGGCGGCTGCTGCCCCGACCGCTTCGGATGGCTCGTGGGAGCAGGGGCCGAGCGCTTCGGCCTCAAAGCCGGGACGAGCCTGTACCCGCGCGAGATCGCGCGGCGGATCGATCACACGCTGCTCAAGCCCGACGCGACGCGCTCCCAGATCGAGACGCTGTGCGCCGAGGCGCGCGAACACGGCTTCGCCACGGTGTGCGTGAATCCCACCTGGGTCAGGCTGTGCAGCGAGCTGCTCCGCGGCTGCGAGACCCGCGTCTGCACGGTAGCGGGCTTCCCGCTGGGCGCGACGCCGCCGGAGGTGAAGGCATTCGAGGCCAGCCGCGCCATCGCTGACGGCGCCAGCGAGATCGACATGGTGATGAACGTCGGGGCGCTCAAGTCCGGCGACTACCGGCTCGTCGAGCGCGACGTCGCCGGCGTGGCGCAGGCCTGCCGGGCCGGCGGCGCCATTTCCAAGGTCATCATCGAGACCGCGCTGCTCAGCGACGACGAGAAGGTCAAGGCCTGTGTGATCGCGAAAGCGGCTTGTGCCGACTTCGTGAAGACCTCGACCGGATTCGCCTCGGGCGGCGCGACGGCCGCCGACGTGGCGCTGATGCGGCGGGTCGTGGGCCCTGAGATGGGCGTCAAGGCAGCTGGCGGCGTGCGCGACCTCAAGTCGGCGCAGGCGTTGCTCGAGGCCGGGGCCGACCGGATCGGCGCCAGCGTCGGCGTGAAGATCGTTCAGGAGAGCCAGGGCCAGGCGACCGCCACCGGCGCCGCCAGCCCCGGTTACTAGGCCCTCGGGTGTAACAGCCGCAGGCCGTTGGCGATGACCAGGAGCGAGCTGCCCATGTCGGCAGCCACGGCGGCCCAGAGCGAGGCGTAGCCAACAAGGGCGAGCGCCAGCACGACGGCCTTCACTGCCAGCGAGAAGACTACGTTCTGCCAGACGATCCGGCGCGTGGCGCGACCGAGGGCCACGGCCCAGGGCAGGCGGCGCAGGTCCCCCGCCATCAGCACCACGTCGGCCGTCTCGAGCGCGGCATCCGTGCCGCGCGGCCCCATCGCGATCCCGACGTCGGCGGCGGCGAGTGCTGGCGCATCGTTGACGCCATCGCCGACCATCGCCACCGGCCCGCGCCCGCGCAGCGCGCGAACCTGCGCCAGCTTGTCGTCGGGCAACAGATCCGCGTGCCATTCGACGATGCCGGCGTCGCGCGCGATCGCTTCGGCCGTCGTGCGGTTGTCGCCGGTCAGCATCACCAGCTCGAGGCCGGCCTGCCGGAGTTGCCGCATCGCCTCGGGCGCTTCGGGCCGTGGCGTGTCATCGGCAGCCAGGAAGCCGCGCACCCCGACGCCTGCGCCGCCGACGAGGACCACCGTCTTGCCCGCGGCCTCGAGCTGCCGCAGCTCATCGTCGAGGGCGTGATCGCACAGCTCCCGCTCGTCGAACAGGCGATGGCTGCCGACCAGAATCTCGCGGCCCTCCACGCTGCCGCTCGCGCCCCGGCCCGGCAGCGCGATCACTTCGCTCGCGAAGGGAACCGCGACACGGCCCTCGGCCGCCCGGGCCACGATCGCAACGGCGAGCGGGTGGCTGGCATGGCGTTCGAGCGCCGCTGCGTCAGCCAGAACGCGCTCCGTCGACTCGCCGGGCGCCGCCCACACCTGAGCCACGGACGGCACTCCCGTGGTGAGCGTGCCAGTTTTGTCGAAGGCCATTGTCCGAAGCGTGCCCAGGGCCTCGAGATGCGCGCCGCCCTTGATCAAGACGCCAGCGCGTGAGGCGGCGGTCAGCGCCGAGACCAGCGAGATTGGCGTCGACAGCACGAGGGCGCACGGACACGCGATCACCAGCAGCACGAGCGCACGGTGCAGCGAGGCCTCGAACGGCATCACTCCCAGCAGCGGAGGCAGCAGCGCGAGCAGTATGGCCAGGCCGACGACGATCGGCGTGTACACGCGCGCGAACTGATCCACTAGTCCCTGGCTGGGAGCACGCGAGGCCTGCGCCTCTTCGACCCGGCGGACGATCCGGGCCAGCGTCGTTTCGCTGGCGCGCCGGGTCACCCGCAATGCCAGCAGGCCGGAGCCGTTGATCGACCCCGCGAACACTTCCTGGCCGGGGGCTCGTGCAATCGGCCGCGACTCACCCGTGAGCGGCGACTGATCGACCTCGCTGGTGCCCTCGATCACCACCCCATCGAGCGGCAGGCGCTCCCCCGGAGCCACGAGCACGGTCTCGCCGGCAGCCACGGCTTCGGGCTTGATGCGCTCCTCGCCGCTCCCGCGGCGCACGCGCGCCAATTCCGGACTGAGCGCCATTAGACCGGCGATGGCGGACCGCGCCCGTTCGAGGCTGCGCGCTTCGAGAAGCTGGGCGAGCGAGAACAGGGCCACGGTCGAGGCGCCCTCCGCCCAGTCCCCCAGCAGCATCGCGCCGGCCACGGCCAGGGTCATCAGCGCATTCATGTCGAGCGCCCCCTGAAGCACCCGGGCCAGGCCCTTGCGAGCCACGGCGAACCCGCCGGCGGCGATGGCGGCGGCAAAGAGCGGGGTGGCCAGCGCCGGCCACGCTCCCGATGCCAAGAAACCGCTCGCCGTCAAGAGCACAGACGCGAGCGTGGGGGCCCCGTGGCCATGCCCGCCGCCGGCGGGTCTCGGTACCCGGGCTTCGAACCCTACCTCGGCGAGCGCCGCCTCGATGGCGCGATCACCCAGGGTGTGGACGACGGTGGCCTTCCCCGTGGCAGCCGAAGCGCGGGCCGAGCACACGCCAGGAAGGCGTCGCAGCCGGCCTTCGACCAGGGCGACCTCGGTGGCGCAGTCGAGTCCGGAGACCTCGAACACCTGCGTGCGCTCGTTCTCGCAGCCGGGGCAGGCACCGCTCACGTCAGTTGCATAGTTCTGCAAGTGTCGCTACGTTAGCCTGGACAGGCGTCCAGGGTCAACCACCTCTCCAGGATCAGGCCTTGGGCAGGCGCTTCAGGTAGGCGTCGGCGGTGCGCCGGGGTTCGAGGCCGAGGAGCCGCGCATACTCTTGCAGGAAGCCGCGCAGGTAGACGAGGGCCGGCAGAGCCGAGTGCCGGTCGCCTTCGATGTACTCCAGGAAGCGCACACCGATCTTGGTGGCCCCGGCGATGTGCTGGAGCGGGATGCCGAGGTCCTCGCGCAACTTGCGCAGGCTGGCCCCGGTCACCGGCTCGGGCAGCAGGCGCGGCGCGATTGGGGCCTCGATCTGGACCGGCGCCGAGCGCGGGGCCGGGGCTGGTGTCGGTTGTGCCGCGACAGTGGCGGAATTCGCGACGGCTGCGAGCTCCGCATCGTACCGCCGTCGCTGCGCGCCGTCCTTCAGGATCTCATAGGCCTGGCGGATCCGGGCGCGGGCTTCGCGCTGTTCCTCGGGGTCGAGCAGCGAATACGTCGCCACGGCCTGCTCCTCGTACAGCGCCGCCAGAAACTGGTAGGCCTTCTCGACCTGCTCCAGCGTCGCACCAGCCCTGAGGCCCAGGGTCTCATAGTGGTTGCCGCGTCCCATGCTCACCAGGGCAGCCTCAGGCTCTCGCCCTGGAAGAGGCTCCGGGCGAGGCGCCTCACATCCTCGGCGGCGCGAGAGCGCGGGGCATCGACCATGAACAGGCGCCTTTGCCGTACCGAGCGCCACACGGCCTCGTCATAGTGGACGAAGCCGGCATACGTGCTGCGCACCCCGAGGTGGCGCGCGCAGGCCGCCACCAACTGGTGGCCGATCGCGGCATCCGCCTCCTCGCGCACCTGGTTCACGACGAAGCTCGGACGGAACGCGGCCATCTCGGCCTTCAGCAGCGCCGCCTGTTGAGGGTGTTCGCGTTCTACCGCGGCAACCAGATCGAGCGGCGTGCGCATGCCTTGTGGATTCTTTTGATCGAGGGCCGCTTCGATGATGGCCCGCACCTGGTCATGTTCGATCGCGTTCCGGAAGCGGCGGTAGAGCGCGCTCTTGATGAACCGGTAGGCATTCTCGATCGAAGTCGGCTCAGGCACCACCGTCAGCAAGCCCACATCGGCGACCAGGAAGAAGTCGATGATGTTGTGCGATGTTCCGGCCCCCAGGTCGAGCAGGACGATGTCCACTTCGAGGGCGCGGATACGATTCAGCACGCGGACCTTCTGCGGGTACTTGATGTTCGCCGCGCCCAGGAAGTCCGAGGCGCCGCTGACCAGCCGCAGCAGGGGAAAGCCGGTCTCGACCAGCACGTCCTCGATGCGCTCGGCGCGGCGCCGGATGAAATCGCCGAGGCTACGCTCGGGGTTCGCGAGGCCGAGGCAGGTGTGAAGGTTGGCGCCGCCCAGGTCGGAGTCAACGAGGATCACGCGCTTGCCCAGCTTCGCCAGTTGCCAGCCGAGCGACGCGGTCAGCAGCGACTTGCCGATGCCGCCCTTGCCGCCACCGATCGACCAGATCTGACGCCGCGGCCGCAGGCTGCCCTGCGCCAGGGCCTCGCTCATCGGAACGACACGCTGGCCAGGATCCCGTCCAGGGTCGCCCGCGTCGCCTTCGACTTCTTCCACAGGGCCGCGGGCGCGTAGCTGATGGCGCACAGCGAGTGCCCCTTGCCCACCACGGTGACGTTGCGTTGGCGCCAGGCCCGCGAACCCTGGACCTCGGCGTCGTAGTTGACCTCGAAGGCGGAGTCCAGGATCCGCATCTCGTTCACTTCGCCGCTCAGGAAATCGTATTCGTAGCGCACCTGCGGCGCTGCATCCTTCTCGGCAGCCAGGCGCTCGAGCATGCAGGTCACGTGCAAGCTGTCGAAGCCCGCGTCGCCCGGCCGGTAGACGAAGCGCACCAGGACCCCATCGCCCGAGCCCTGGATCGCTTCGGCGTTGCCCGCGACGGGCTCGACTTTCCAGCCGGCGGGCGTCTTGAAGGTGAAAGCCCCCGAAGGAAAGCGGTTCTCCTGCGTCAGCGCGACGGGTGCGGCTTTGTCCTTGGCGGTGGCGCTTCCGGCCACCAGCAAGCACCCGAGAACAACCCGCCTCACGGTCGGATCACCGTGCCCGAGGTTCCGACGAGGGCATCGAGCAAGTGATCCGCCGAGGTGATGATCGTGGGCCGTCCGGTGGCAGCGCTGAAGGCGGCTGCCGCCTCGACCTTGGGCCCCATGCTGCCCGCCGCGAACTGTCCCGTCGCGAGCAGGGTACGCGCCTCGCCGACGCTCAACGAGCGCAACGGACGCTGCGCGGGGCCACGGAAATCCAAGAGCACCTCGGGCACACTCGTGAAGATGATGAGCATGTCCGCACCCAGAAGCCGTGCCAGGAGCGACGAAGTCCGATCCTTGTCGATTACCGCTTCGACGCCGCGCAGCCCACCGCCTGGCTCCCGGACGACGGGGATGCCGCCGCCGCCCGCCGCGATCACCACGACGCCGGCGTCTACCAGCGCCCGGATCGGCCGCACCTCGACGATCTCGAGCGGCGGAGGCGAGGCGACGACACGGCGGTAGCCACGGCCAGAGTCCTCGACGAAAGCGAAGCCACGTTCGCGGCCCAGGACCTCGGCTTGCTCTCGGCTGTAGAAGGAACCCACCGGCTTGGTCGGCTTCCCGAACGCGGGATCCCGCGCGTCGACGACGACCTGGGTCAGAACCGCGGCCACGGGTCGCGGCAGATGCGCCTCGCGCAGCGCGTTGCCGAGCGCCTGCTGAAGCCGATAGCCGAGCACGCCCTCGGTCTCGGCATCGAGCACGTCGAGCGTCGGCGCCTCGCCGCGGCCCCTGCCTTGCGCTTCGACCAGCCGCTGCCCCACCTGCGGCCCGTTCCCGTGAGTAATGACCAGGTCCCAGCCCAGGGCCACGAGCCTGACCAGTGCCGTCGGCGCCCGCCGCAGGTCGATGCCCCCGTCGGAGACCGGATCGCTGCCCACGATCGCGTTTCCACCGAGGGCTGCGACGGCAATGGGCATCGGCACTTGGAGGATACCAGAGGGCACTTGCCTCGGCGACACGATGTCTAGAGGTCGATCGCTGCCACATGCCGCTCACTGACTCCTCCGCAAAGCGAGCGGCCTGGCTCAGTTTGTGGACCGAACCGGCCTCAGAGGAACGGGTTCACCACACGAACGGTCCCGTAGCGTCGGTCGTGCTGGAAGTCCTCCGACCAGAGCTCCGAGAGCCCATAGACCTCGGCATACGCCCACACGTGCGCGTCGAACCAGGAGAGCTCGTACATGGCGGCTCCCCGGAGAGCCGTGCGCACGACGGAATCGTTCGGGTACAGCACACCGAACACCGCCAGCAGCTCTTCGGCTTCGCGCCGTGCTTCCGCCACCGGCATCAGCGGCGGGCCCGAGGCCGAGGGTCGCGTCACGGCAGCGACGAACTCGACGAGGGCCTGGTGGGGAAGGCGGACGCTGTCCGCTTTCAGGCCCTCCAGCAGGATCTCCTCGGCACGGCGCTGCTTGGCTGGCGAGCGAGGATCATAGACGTAGACGAGGACGTTCGTGTCAACGAGGGCGGCCACGATCGTACAGATCTTCGCGGGACCAGCCCCGGTCCTGGACCTCAGGAAAGACCCGGCCCGCTTCTCGCTGCCGCTGTCGTGCGAGCGCTCGCTCGAACAGCTTCACACGTTCTCGCGGGTCGCGCACGGGCCGCCGCTGGGGCACGACGCGGATCACATCTCCAGCGGGCTCGAACACGATCTCGGCACCGGGCTCGATCGCATAGCGATCCGCGACGGCCTTGGGGATCGTGACCTGCAGCTTGCTCGTGACCCGTGACACGTCCTTACTGTAGCAAGGACGGCGTCATTGTCAAGGGACTCCAGCGCCTTGGCCTCGCGACGGAAGCGGTCGAGCCGTTCCGGGTTCGCGGCCATCTCGGCCGGCAGCACCTTGAGGGCCACGTCGCGCCCGAGCTTCGTGTCGGTGGCGCGGTAGACCTCGCCCATCCCGCCAGCGCTGATCGCCGCGGTGATGCGGCCTCGGGCGAGCGATAGAATGTCGTCGTGGAACCGGGCGCAAGCGACACGGACCCCGAGACGGAGCGTGTTCACCTCGAGTTGCTGCGGCGCGCCTCGCCGGCCGACGAATCCGCCTGGCCCTCTCGCTCAGCAAGACCGTGATCAGCCTCTCACGCGGCGGGCTGGCCCGGAGGCTTCCCGACGCCGCTCCCGAGGAGCTGGGGCTGCGCTTCGTGGCTCTGCACTACGGCGCCGAGCTCGCCGACGAGCTGCGCAGTGCCCTGGCCTCGCGGAGGCCAGGTCTATGCCTTCCGTGGCGACATGGACCAGGCTTTCGCGTGGCTCGAGCGGGCTTACGCCCAGCGCGACGCCGGTCTCTTGTCGATGAAGGGCGATCCCCTGCTCAAGAGCCTGGAAGCCGACCCGCGTTACACGGCGTTCCTGAAGAGAATGCGCCTGCCACTGTGAGGAGGCTGCAATGACGATATCTGTCTTTGTCGGCACCAGCGTCGACGGCTTCATTGCGCGACCGAACGACGCTCTCGACTTCCTGCCGGAGGGCGGCGGCGAACCCCACGGCTACGACGAGTTCATCGCGAGCGTCGATGCGATCGTGATCGGTCGCAAGACCTTCGAGAAGGTCCTGACCTTCGGGGCCTGGCCATATGCCGACAAGCGCGTCGTGGTCCTGAGCAGTCGCCCCGTCGACTTGTCCGCGGCCGGCGGAGCGGTTGTCGAACAGATGGGCGGGCCTCCGGCTGAGATCGTTTCGCGACTCGCTGCGAGTGGCGCCCACAACCTCTACGTCGACGGCGGGATCACGATTCAAGGCTTCCTGCGCGCGGGGTTGATCGAGCGTCTCGTCATCACGCGCGTGCCTGTGCTGATTGGAGAGGGGATTCCTCTGTTCGGCACCCTACCCCACGACATTCGGCTCCGTCACGTAACGACGCGGCACTATCCGAGCGGTTTGGTGCAGAGCGAGTACCAGGTGGCCTGAATGACTCAGGCGGGAGTCAGCGGTGGGATCGGGAAGCCTTCGTCGTCGCGGCCGGGACGGCCTTCGAGAAAGGCGCGATAGTCCGCTTCGGTGTCGAGGTCGCGTGGCGGGTCGCCCGTGACGATCGCCGCGTGCTCGATGTGGCGGCGTACGACGTCGCGCGCGCCCGCATCGCCCGACAGCTGGCCCAGCTCGGCGAGCAGTTCCCGCCGGAACAGGATCGGGTGGCCGACCCGACCCTTGTAGATCGGAACCACGAGCGGGGCGCCGCTGGCGGCGGCCTGGACGAGGCTGCGCACCACCTCGGAGCGAAGGTTCGGCTGGTCGCCGAGCACGACCACGACCGCATCGGCCTCGGCGCAGACCTCGAGTCCAGCCCGCAAGGATGACGAGAGGCCGCTGGTCCAGTCCTCGTTGACGCAGAAGGCCACGCGTGGATCAGCGGGCAGGCCGGCGCCGCTGCACACCGCCGCGGCCTGATAGCCCAGCACCACCACGACGCGCTCGAGGCCGGCTTCCAGCAGCGGCGTCACCGCGCTCGCAAGCAGCGTCGTGCCTCGCACCGGCAGCAGCATCTTGAGTCGGCCCATGCGGGTGGAAGCGCCCGCGGCGAGAACGATGCCGTGAGCCCGCAATCCTGGCAGCCCCAGGCTCACTGTGCCGGACTCAGCAACCCGGCGAGGGCTTGCGACAGCGCCGCAGGGTCGAGCGGCTTGGGCGCGCAGGCCCGGAACAACGATGCC
This sequence comes from uncultured Acidobacteriota bacterium, assembly GCA_964442185.1. Taxonomy (GTDB): domain Bacteria; phylum Acidobacteriota; class Vicinamibacteria; order Fen-336; family Fen-336; genus CADEEV01. The sequence goes on along the minus strand of CAYTWT010000255.1, from coordinate 5,395 downwards.
TGCTCCCCCAGCTCTTCGGCCGAGGCCAGGGCGAACAGCGGCACCGAAGCTGTGGCGGGGTTCTCGCGCAGGCGCTCCGCCACTTCGTCAGCGCGCAGCCGCGGCAGGATGCGGTCGAGCACGATCGCGACGGGCCGGAGCCGGATCGCCGCCTCGACCGCTTCGACGCCGTCGGCGACTTCGTGTGTCGAGTAGCCGAGAGCCTCGGCGACGCGACGCACCTCGCGGCGCGTGCCCTCGTCGCTCGCCGCCACCAGCACGACGGACGGACGGGTCTGGGCGGTCGCCCCGTACAGCGGCAGCGTGAAAGAGAACGTGGAGCCACGCTCCGGCTCGCTCTGGGCCCAGAGCCGACCGCCGTGGGCCTTCACGATGCGCTCACAGATGTAGAGGCCGAGGCCGGAGCCCGCGATCCCGGCCGTGCGCGCGGTGCGCACGCGGGAGAAGGGGCGGAACAGCCGGGGCAGATCGCTCGCGGCGATCCCGAGGCCCTGGTCCTCGACCGCCACGGTCACCCACTCGGCTTCGCTCGTCACGCAAACGCGCACGGGCCCGCCGCTCGGCGAGTACTTCACGGCGTTGTCGATCAGGTTGTCGAAGACCTCGGCCAGGCGATCGCGGTCGGCCCAAGCCGGGAGCGGCTCGTCCGGCAGCTCGGCGCGGACGGGGTGCTGGGCGTCGTCGGGCCGGCGCTGCAACACCTCGCGCAGCACCTGGCCGAACTCCACCAGCCCGAACTCGAATGGAAAGTGCCCCGTCTCGAGACGTGTCGTCTTGAGGGTCTTCTCCACCAGGCTCGCCATGTGGGTCGCCGCCCGGACGATCGCCCGGGCAGACTCGATCCGCTCCTCCCTCGGCGCGTCGGGCCGCCACTCCAGCATCTCGGCGTAGCCGAGCACGCCGGCGAGCGGCGAGCGGAAGTCGTGCGCTACGACGTTCACGACCTCGCTCTTCAGCCGGTCGAGCTCGACGAGCCGCGCGTTCGTCTGCTCGACGGCCTGGTACAGCTCGGCGTTGCGCAGGATGATCCCGATCCCGTCGGCGAGCGTCTCCAGCGTCAGCACGTGGCTGGAGCTGAAGGCGCCCAGCTCCTCGCTCTCGACGCTGAGCACGGCCATCACGTCGGCGCCGCCCTGGATCGGGATCGCCACCTCGCTGCGGGTCGAGGCCAGCACGCAGACGTAGTCGGGATCCTTCGCGACGTCCCCGACGATCACAGTTCGCTTCTCGCGGAGCGCGCGGCCGGTGATGCCGGTGTTCAGGGAGTAGCTCTGCTTGACGAGCCGTGCAGGATCCGGCCCGGCCGCCGCGACCGTGTGCTCGGTGCCGGCCTCGAAGTCCGGGATGCCGATCATGACGAGGGAGTACCGGAAGGCCTCCTGGATGCGGCGGACCGCGGTCTCGAGGATGCGTTCGCGTGACAGGTTGCCCGTGATCTCGCGCATCACCTTGTTCACGAGCGACAGCTGCTCGCTGCGCTCGCGCTCGGCCGTAAAGGCCATCGAGTTCGCGACCGCGACGCCGAGCTGACCCGCGAAACGGTTCAGGTAGTCGAGATCGTCGTGCGTAAAGCGCGCCGCCCCAGGCCGGCGCGACGCGTTCAGCACGCCGAACAGGGCGAGGTCGCCCCGCTCCCGATCGAAGTACGTGAGCGGCACGCACAGGATCCGCGACACCGGGTTGCCCTTCGGCACGAAGTCGCCCGAGCTCCCGACGTCGTTCACCATCGCCGGCACCCAGTCGCGCGCCACGCTGCCCGCGATGCCCTCGCCGAGATGGAAGACTGGCTCGGCGTAGGACTCGATCGTTGGGTCGCGGGTCCAGGCGGCGAACAGCTTCAGCACGCCCTCGGCTTCGGCGAAGCGCAGGACCGAGACGTGATCGGCGCGGATCAATCGGCCCGCCTCCTCGCTGGCCTTGCCGAACAGCCGCTGCAGGTCCTTGAGCGCCGCGGTCTCGAGGCCGAGGTCGTAGAGCGTCGCCATCTGGCGCGCAAGCCGTTCGGTCTGCGCCACGCTCGCGGCCCGCTGCAAGGCGAGCGCAAGCTGGCCCGAGAGAGCTGTGACCAGCGCAATCTCCTCCTCGGCAAAACGCCCGCCCGTCTTGCGGATGTTCAGCACGCCCTGCGAGAGCTCCCCCGCTCCCACCGGCACCGCGAGGTCGGCGCAGTCGGACGAGAGCAGCGCAACGCCGCCGCGCATTGCCCAGAGCAGCCGCTCCTGGTCCACCGCCGGCCCCGGGGGCGGCGTGCCCGCACGCAGCTCGATGTGAGAGCCGTCGTCTTCGGCGGGCGCGTAGAAGCCCACTGCCGAGTAGCCGAGGCGCTTCTCCAGCAGCGAGGTGGCGAGGTCGAGCAGCGGGCCAGGCAATGTGCTTCCCGCCATCGCCCCCAACAGCGCCGGCAGGCCCTCGAGCTGCGCGGCGTGCCGGCCCTGGGCTTCGTAGATCTTGCGGCTGCGCAGGAACGTGGCCGCGGGGCCGGCGAGGATCGTGAGCAACTGGACGTCGTCCTCCGTGAACCCGCCGGGCTTGTTGGCGGCGACCAGGATGCCGAGTGGCGAGCCTTCCGAGAGCATCGGGACCAGCACGATCGAATCGGCCTGCAGCGGGAGCATCAGCTCGGGGAGCAGGCGCCGGTCGGTGCGCGCGTGGTCGCTCACGTAGGGCCGCCCCGACTCGAAACCCCAGAGGCTGTGATAGTCGGCATGGCGCAGCTTGCGTGTCACGTCGTCTGCCAGGCCGCAGGCGGGCACGGCCGCCTCGAGCGTGCGGCTCTCCGGGTCGTAGAGTGCCAGCAGGCAGATCGGGGCGCGGATCAAGTGCGCGAGGCGCTCGGTCAGCAGGCGGTAGAAGGCCGCCGGTTCGGCGATCAGCGACCAGTCGCGGCCGATCTCGTGGAGCAGGCTCATCTCACGGGCGCGGGCGCGCGACTCCTCGCGAGAGCGCAGCATCTCGTCGTGCAGCGATTTCGTGCTCAGCAGCGAGCGTACCTTGAGCAGCAGCGCCGTGTGATCGACGGGCTTGGGGATGAAGTCGTCGGCGCCGGAGTCGTAGCAACGCTGCGCCGAGGACGCATCACCAGACGCCGTGAGCATCAGCACCGGGATCGCGACGCCGTGGCGCGCGCGGATCCTCACGCAGGTTTCGTATCCGGAAAGGCCGGGCAACTGCGCCTCGAGCAGCACGAGGTCGGGAGGCTCCGCCTCCAGGGCCGCTTCGCCTGAGGCGGCCCTCACGACCACGTGGCCATGGCGAGTCAGCAGCTCGTCGAGGAGTTGGACGGCCAGCGGGTCATCGTCGACGACCAGGATGCGCGAGCCCACGGGCTCCATTCTAGATCACCCCGTCGCGCCTGAGAGCCTCGATCTCCGCCGCTCCCAGGCCCAGGAACTCGGCCAGCAGCTCGGCCGAGTGCTCGCCAAGCAGAGGCGGCGGCCGCAGGTCGCCGCGATCGGCGTCGTCCAGGTGAATCGGGCTTCCGACGTAGCGGCCACGGCCGAGCTTGGGGTGGTCGATGTCGAGGAGCAGGCCACGCGCCGCCAGCTGCGGGCTCTCGAGCGCCTCGGGAATGCTGCGGACGCGGCCGCAGGGAACGCCCGCCGCCTCGAACGCGGCGAGCCACTCGCCGACCCCTTTCGAACGCAGCAGCGGCACCAGGATGTCGCGCAGCGCTTCGCCATTGCGGACGCGATCCGGGTTCGTCTGGAAGCGCGCGTCCGCGGCCAGCGCGGCCTTGCCTAGCGCGCGGCAGAACAGGCTCCACAGGCCATCGTTGCCCACGCCCACGATCACGTGGCCATCCTGGGCCTCGAAGGTCTCGTAGGGCGCCAGGTTCGGATGGCGATTGCCGAGGCGCGTCGGCGTCTCGCCGGCCAAGAGCCAGGCGGTGTTGTGATACGCGAGCGGCGCCACCAGGCTCTCGAGCAGCGAGACGTCGACTCGGCCGCCCTCGCCCGTGCGCTCGCGGCGAAACAGGGCGAGCAGGATGCCCTGAAACGCCGTCATGCCGGCGAGCACGTCCACGAGCGAGGCGCCCGCCTTGAGCGGCCCGCTCGCATCGCTGCCCGTCACACTCATCAGCCCGCCCTCGCCCTGGATCACGGCGTCGTAGCCTGGCCGGCCGCCGAGCGGCCCGTCGGCGCCGTAGCCCGAGATCGACGCGTAGACGAGGCGGGGGCAGCGACGGCGGACCTCGGCCTCGCCAAAGCCAAGGCCCTCGAGAGTGCCGGGCCGGAAGTTCTCGACCAGAACGTCGGCCCCGGCGAGCAGCCTCCAGAGGATCTCGCATCCTTGCGCGTCCTTGAGGTTGAGGGTGAGGCTGCGCTTGCCGCGGTTCACCGCCAGGTAGTACGTGCTCTCGCCCGAGGCAAACGGCGGGCCCCAGCGGCGCGTGTCGTCGCCCTTGCCCGGTTCCTCGATCTTGATCACGTCGGCCCCCGCATCGGCCAGGGCCTGTGTGCAATACGGGCCCGCCAGGATGCGAGAGAGGTCGATGACGCGGACGCCGTCGAGCGGATTCAGCGGACTAGTGGGGGCTGTGAGGACGCGGGGGTCGACGGCTGAAGGTCCCCCTCCCCCACAACCACGTCGCCGTACTTGCTGTAAAAGGAGAGCTGGCGGCGATAGCAGGAGCGCTTCTCGAGGTCGAATGCGACGCAGGATTCGATCGGCCGGCTGTAGACGTGGAGCGAGATCGCCGGCTCCTTGCCCTGCAACACTACCTGGTGGATGGTCTGGACCTTGTCCACGGCGTTCACGGGGCCGCCGGGATAGCACTCCTGGACTTCACGCCGGTCGAGGTCGAGCTCCGTGGCGCCCGCGAGGCAGTCCAGGCCCGACACGTTCTGGTTCTCGCTCGCATTACAGCCGAGCCACTTGTAGTTGATCACCGCAAGGGCGCCCTGCTCGACGCTCATCCACCCGAGCTGGCCGTTGTGGGTGTGGATCGGGGTGCGCTGCCCCGGCGACCAGCACAGCGCCATGACCTCGAAGATTTCGTCGCGATAGATCAGGTTACGCGTGTAGAGATCCGAACGGAAGTGAGTGTACGGAGAGAGGGAGGCTCGGTCGACCGCGGTTTCCTGGCAGTAGTGGAGAACGCGGTCCCGGGTGATCGGCTCGGCCTCGAAAGCCTTGAGGGTCTCGACGAAATCGGCCACGGCAACGAGCGTGCGTCCCACGAGCTTCAGTTTGTGCCTTGAAAGCAGCTCAAGTCAATCCTGTTCCGGCCTAGAATGCCGGCCGTGAACCGCCACGCACGCCAGGCCCGCCTCGCCCTCGGCGCCGCGCTCACGCTGGCCGGCGCCTATCTCTCCGCGGGACCGCCGCGCATCACCCTCCTGAATGCGGCGCTGCGGATCGAGTATCCCTGGAGCCGCGGCGCGGGAGCGCTCGT
>CAYTWT010000254.1:0-15017 GCA_964442185.1 uncultured Acidobacteriota bacterium | reverse complement strand
CTGGCTGCGCGGCCTCTCCTACAACCTCGAGGAGCGCGGCGAAACGCTGCGCAGCTTTCGCGGCGTCGTGCGCCATGGCATCGTGCACTGTCTCGAGGCGGCGCTCGCCGCCGCGACGCTCCTCGAGCAGCACGGACATCCCCCGCTGCTGCTCAGCTTCGAATCGATCGATCGGCTCGATCACGTCCTGTATCCCTTCAAGGAGCGAGGCCGCTGGGGCGCCATCGCGCGTTCGCGGGATCCGGGGCTGCATGGCCGCAAGCCCGTGTTCCGCACGCCGCGCGAGCTGGCCCGCTCGTACATGGACCCGTACGTGGACTTCGAGGGTCGCGTCACGGGCTACGCCGTGGCCGACCTGCGCGAGTTGGGCGGCTACGACTGGCGGCTCTCGGAGAAGAACGTATGGAAGGTCGAGCGCTGGCTGATCGACTATCCGCACCGCCGCCTCGTGATGCCGGAGCGCCGCTACCGCCAGCTTCTGAAGCGCTACCAGGAGTATCGGGCGCGCTACCCGGGCCGGAAGCCTGTCTACTACGCAAATCGACATTTTTGGATGTGACGCAGCCGCCCGGCCACGCTCCCCATCGCACGCAGCCACGGTCGCTAAGAGCTAGAATTCCGCGAATGCGGCGGGCCCTCGGGATCGCGCTCGTCTGCGTGGCATGCCGCGCGCAGCCGCCCGCGCCGCCCGCGCAGCCGACGCGGCTCGTCGTCGGCTGCCCGACGGGTCTCGACAGCCCCGACCCGATCGCCGCCAGGGAGTCGTTCTCGAGCTCGATCCTGGCCAACGTCTACGAACCGCTCGTAGATTTCGACGCCGACCTCGGCCTGGTGCCGGCCCTCGCCGAGTCGTGGCACATGTCCGACGACCTGACCTGGGACTTCGAGTTGCGTCCCGGCGTTCGGCTCCACGACGGGCGCAGGCTTACCGCCGAGATCGTGGCCCGCAGTCTGAATCGCGCGCGCAGCGACCCCGCGTCCAGGATCCGCGCGGAGCTCCAAGCCGTGGAGCAGATCGAGGTCCTCGACCCGGCCACGGTCCGGATCCGCACCCGCCTCGCGTCTGCCGCACTTCTGAATCGACTCGTGAGCGTGCCGATCTCGGATCTTTCGGCCCCCGGCGAGACGCCGGCCGGCACCGGGCCCTATCGGTTGCGATCCTGGGCGCCGGGCAAGAGCGTGTTTCTCGAAGCCTTCGGCGCGCACCGCGCGGGGCCTCCCGGGGTGAGGAGTCTCGAGTTTCGCGTCATCGAGGATCGAAGCCGCCGTCTCCAGGCGCTCGCGCGCGGCGAGATCCACATGCTCGCCGGGCTCGATGCCAAGCAGGCGGCGCTCGCCGCGGCCTTGCCGGGCGTCCAGACGGCCTCGCGTCGCGGGCTGCTCATCGTGTTCCTGGCGATGGACTGCGTGCGGAACCAAACGCCTTACGCCGCTGCGGCGCGGAACCCGTTTCGCGATCTCCGGGTGCGGCGCTCGGTGGCGCTCAGTCTCGATCGCAACGCCCTGGTGCGAGGCGCCCTCGCGGGCGAGGCCGAGATCGCGACGCAAGTCGTCGGTCCCGAGGTGTTCGGTTTTGGCGCCAGCCTCGCGCCAATTCCGCACGCTCCGGCGCAGGCCCGCGCGCTGCTCGCCGCCGCAGGCTTTGCTGGCGGTTTCGACGTGACGCTGGATCTGAGCGCCCCCGAGTTCGCCGATCTTGGCGTGGCCGAGGCGCTGGTGCGTGATCTGGCGGCGATCCGGATCAGCGCCCGCTTGCGCCCGCAGTCGACACGCGAGCTGCTCGCGCGTGTCGAGACCCGCGACACCTCCTTCTACCTGATGCCCTGGACGAGCAGCAGCGGGGACTTCGGGATCACCGCGGACTACCTGCTGCACAGCCGCGCTGAAGGCTACGGCCAGGGCAACGGCGGTGGCTACTCGAGCCCCAAACTGGACCGACTCCTCGACGCGGCCTCCCGCACGGTCAAGCCCGTGGACCGCCGAGCGCTGCTCGAGGCCGCGGGCGCGCAGGTTCACAAGGACCTGCCCCTGGTGCCGATCTACCGCGACACTGATCGCTACGCGCTTCGCGAGGGCCTCGTCTTCAAACCACGCCTCGATCGGCAACTGCGTGCGCTGGAGATGCGCTGGAGAGTGCCATGAACCCTCCCGGCCGTCGCGGCGGCCGGGACGTCTTGCTGGCGGCAAGCGTTGGCGCGCTCGCGCTGGCAGTCTACGTGCGCACTCTCTACCCGGGACTGAACGGCATCGGCGACACGCCGAAGTTTCAGTTTCTCGGCAAGATCCTGGGCACGCCTCATCCGCCCGGCTACCCGGTCTACGTGCTGCTCGCGTGGCTCTTCTCGCAGTTGCCGCTTGGAAACCTGGCCTGGCGCATCAACCTGCTCTCCGCGGTCTCGGCCGCCTGCGCGGTCGCGCTGCTTTTCAGCTTGCTGCGCCGTCTCGAGTGCCGGCCGCTCGTGGCCGCGGCGCTGGCGCTGGCCTTCGGCTTCGGCCGCGTGCTGTGGTCGCAGGCGACGCTGGCCGAGGTCTACGCCCTGGCCGCGGCGCTGCTCGCGGCGATCCTGCTCGCGGTCACGAGCTGGGGAGCCGGCCGTTCGCCCCGCGCCTTGGACGCCGCGCTGCTGCTCGCCGCGCTGGGTCTCGCGCACCACACGACGGTCGCGATGCTGGCGCCGGCGCTGGTCGTCTACGTTCTGGCGACCGACGCCCGCCTCGGCCGCTCGCCTCGCTTTGTGCTGCGCGCCGGAGCACTCGTGGCGGTGGGCCTCTTGCCGTACCTGCTGATCCTCGCGCGCAACCTGATGGGAGCGAAGTATCTCGGCGCGCGCGCCCGGAATCTCGCCGAGCTGTGGGCCGTGATGCGCGGCTCCAGCTTCGAAAACCGGCTCTTCCCGTTCGACGCGGCGAGCGTGCTCGGGGCCCGGATTCCCCTCGTGGGGCGGATCGTCGCCGCCGAGATGACGCTGCTCGGCGCGTTGCTCGTGGTCGTCGGCCTCGTGGCGCTCGCCCGCCGGAAGCCGCGCGAGGCGTTGCTGCTGGGGCTCTCGGCCTTCGGCCTCCTGTTCTTTGCCCTCAACTACGACGTGCCGGACATCGACGTGTTCCTGGTGCCGGCTTTCGTCCCGCTCTTTGCGCTCGCCGGGTTCGGCCTCGAGGCCCTGGTCGCGGCCCTCCCGCGCTTCTCGACGCGCCTGAGCCTGCTGGCCCTGGTCCTGCCCGCCGCGCAGCTCGCCGGCAACTTCCGCGCGAGCGACCACTCCGAGCGCAGCTTCGAGATGCGTTACTTCGCGGCCCTGTTCGAGGCGCTTCCCGCCCGCGCGGCGATCGCGGCGGAAAGTTACACCGTGGATCACATGGTGCTGTACGAGCTGCTCGGTGAGGAGGCCGCTCGCGGCCGGGACGTGATCACGATTTCCGCCGACGGCGAGTCCGTGTCGCGGGCCGTCGCGCGCGGTTACACGGTCTTCGTTTTCGAGCGCACGCGTCTGGCACTGGCGAGTTTCGGCTACAGCTTCACGCCGCAGCGGTTGCTCGATGCCGGGAAGGACGAATACGCCAGCCGCCTGCCCTCCGACCGGATCGTTCTCGAGGCCGGCCTTGCGCGCACCGGACGCTACGGGTCGATCGCAACGGCAGGCGCCGGCGCGTCCCGGGCGGCCGCCGCCGCGAGCGTGCTCCGGGCGCCGGGGGACGCGATCGGATCGGACGGCGTCCGGGCGCCGGTGGCGCTGCGCGCAGAGAGCCTCGCGGACGGCGCCGCCATCGGCGTCGACGGCGTCGAGGTGGCGCGCAGCGAGAGCGGGGTCGCGTTTTCCGTCGTGAGCCCCGGTGGCAAGCTCCTCGAGGCGCACGTCCTCGATCCCGCCGAAGGCTTGCGGGTGCCCTTCACAGCGCGAGCCTTTCCGTTCTATCGCCTGGCGGCGCTGCCCGAGTGCGTCGCGGCCGGCGCCGGTGGCTGGGCGGAGGTGTCGAAACCGGCGGCGGCCGGCCGCGTGCTGCTGCGCGTGGACGACTTCGAAAGCTACGAGGCGCGGATCGTGCTGTGGGCCGCCAGCGCGCGGCCGCTGCAGCCGCGGCTGGCCGCGACCAGCGGCGCCGGCAGCCCGCAGTTGGGAAGCCATGGCTTCGACGCAGGCGGGGCCGAGCTGCGGGCTGCCCTCGCCGCCGACGGCCTGGACGCGCGCTGGCTCGAGGCCGCAGGGCGTGCCACGCGGCTGGAGTTGCGTGTCAACGACCAGGGCGACTTCGCGACCGCCGCGATTGCGCTCGGCGGCATCCCGACGCGCGCCTTCGCGCGCGCCGAAGTGGATCGCAAGGCGGCCGAGCGGGCGCTCGTGTGCGCCGCGAACCCGGGCGAGGCCGACTTCTTCGGGCCCGCCTCGGCCGACCCTGTCGAGCTCTCGTTCGGATCCCAGCTCGAGGCCTTCCTCGGCCCGGGCTGGAACGAGGCCGAGCCTGGGGGCTTTCGCTGGACGTGTGAGCGAGATGCGGAGCTGCTCCTGCCGCTCGCGTCGGTGGCGCCCACCCGCGTGCGGCTCCGCGCCATGCCACTCGTGGCCGCGGGGCATCCCGCCGGGGTGCTGGCGATCGCCGTCAACGGCGTCGGCGGCGAGGCCTTCTCGATGAACGCGGGCTGGGGCTTCTACGAGTGGGCGATCCCGGCGAGCGCCTGGCGGACAGGCACCAACCTGCTCACGATCCGCACGGGCGCGCCGGCGAGCCCGCGCGCCCTGGGTGCGGGCGAAGACGCTCGAGCGCTGGGCGTCGCGCTCAGCACGCTCACGCTGAGGCGCCGGCCGTGAGCTATTCTCCCACCGTGCCGACGCCCGACCACGAGCACTTCATGCGCCTCGCCCTCGCGGAGGCGAGCCGTGCGGCGGCGGCCGACGAAGTGCCGGTGGGCGCGGTGCTCGTGTCCGGCGGAGTCGTCGTCGCCTCCGGCTTCAACCAGCCGCTCGCCACGCACGATCCCACCGCCCATGCCGAGGTCGTGACGCTGCGCGCCGCGGCCGCCGCCTCGAGCAACTATCGCCTGGCCGGCTCGACGCTCTACGTGACGCTCGAACCCTGCCTGATGTGCGCGGGCGCGCTCGTGAACGCGCGCGTGGCGAGGCTCGTGTTCGGCGCCGCCGAGCCGAAGTTCGGCGCGGTCGTTTCGCTCACGCGCGCGCTCGAGCTTCCACTCAACCACCGTGTCGAAGTGCTGGGCGGGGTGCTCGAGGCCGAGTGCCGGGCCCCGGTTCAGGCGTTCTTCCGTAGCCGCCGCGACCCGGGGTAGACTACGCGCTTCGCTTCGCGGAGAGGTGCGAGAGCGGTTGAATCGGACGGTCTCGAAAACCGTTGTACCTTTACGGGTACCGTGGGTTCGAATCCCACCCTCTCCGCCACTTTATTGATCGAGTAGGCTCACGCTCCCTCCGCTGACCGCGCCGGCCCGAGCCTCGGCTCGGGCGGCAGGTTGAGGACGGCCGCCGGAAACAGCGACACGATGAAGCGGACGAAGTCCCGCACCGAGACGACACCCGTCGGCCGCCCTGCCTCGTCGACGACGGGGATGTGCCGATAGCCGCCCTGGCTCATCTTATTCAGCGCCACCGCGATGGCATCGTCCAGACGCACGGTCTCCGGGTTGCGGGTCATCACGCGCTCCGCGGGCGTCTCCAGCTCCAGCTTGCCGATCACGTGGCGCAAGATGTCCCGCTCCGTGAGGATGCCCAGGAGCGTCTCGCCGTCCGTCACCAGCACACAGCCGCCCTTGACGGCGTTCATCGCCTCGATCGCCTCGCGCAGGCTGGCGCCCGGCTTTACGCACACGGGCGGCTTCGGCTTCAGCGTGCTGATCGGCTCGTTCAGGATCGCGCCCTGGACGCGGCGCTCGTCCTCGAAGGCGTCTTCGAACTCGCTGATTCCCATCAGGGGCCTCCTCGCTGAACCCGCTTCGTTGCGCCCAGCCGGCTCTCAAGGCGCTGGTCGTCTACCGGCAAACGGTCCACGTCCGGGTTCTGACCCAAGAAACAGCTTGACACGTCGCGGGTCGAATGGGTAGTCTCAAATCCAGTTCCGACGACCAACCACGTCCCTCCAGGGCTTGGGGGTTTCGTCTGCGAGCGACGCTAGGCGTGCGTGGTCGCGGAGAACTCCCACGAGGGCCTCTTGCTGGGCGCTTGACCCAGCTTGCTGGCTCGCCGCAATTCCCCTTCCCGAGCGGTCGCTTGGGCTCCTATGAGGTGTGTGGATGAGTGCTAACGGCCGTCTCCTGGTTCGTCGGGCTCACGGGAATCGATGCAAGCTGGCCATGGCGCTAGGCATGGCACTGGTCGTCGCTCCCATTCCGGCAGCAGCGCAGAACCCCGGCACCTGGGACGGGGCCGTCGCCACCGGCACCGATGATGCCGAGCAGTTGGGAAGCGGTGGCATACGATTGACCAACGCCGACCTGGAGCTGGTGGTCAAGGGGGGCGACGTCCAGCAAGTCGGGCTCCGGTTCACCAACGTCCAGATCCCGGCCAACGCCAGCATCGAGTCGGCCTACGTCCAGTTCGGGGCCAACGGAGTCTCGACCGGGCCCGTACTTTTGACGATCAAGGCCCAGGACTCCGCCAACCCGCCAACGTTCGCCTTCGGCGCCGGCAACATCTCCAACCGGCCTATCGGAAACCAGGCGGTTTCCTGGAGCCCGGCGGACTGGACGATCGACAATGAAGCTGGCCTCGCTCAGCAGGCAGTGGTGACGACCCTCGTCCAGGAGGCAGTGCTACGGTCCGGGTGGGCGCCCGGCAACGCCATCGTGCTGATCTTCACTGGGAGCGGAACGCGAGTAGCGAACGCAATCGATGGCGGCGTCGCCACCGAGTTGCATGTCGTCTACAGCACCGGCGGCCCGCCTCCCAACCAGCCGCCCCTGGCCAACGCCGGCCCCGACCAGCAGGTGACAGTGGCCCTCCCGGCCAGCGCCACCCTGACTGGAAGCGGCACCGACCCCGAGAACGGCCCCCTCACCTACGCCTGGACACAGCCGCCCGGTCAGAACGCAACCATCGGCAACCCCTCCTTGGCAACCACCACGGTGGCGGACCTGCTGGCCTTCGGCACCTATACTTTCGACCTCACGGTCACCGACGCCGGGGGCATGAGCGACACCGACCAGCTGGTAGTCACCGCGGTCGACTCCTCCGGGCCGGTGACGATCGAGGTGCCGGTGGCAACCGGGGCCGACGACGGCGAAGAGAAGGTGACCGGGCGGGTGACCTTGACGAATGGCGACCTCGATCTGGTGCTCGACACAATCGACCCAATGGTGGTCGGCTTGAGGTTCACGGGGATCGACATCCCGGCCGGCGCCACCATCACCAGCGCCTATATCCAATTCCGGGCGGATGAGACTCAGGGCGATCCCGTCAGCCTGCTGATTGAAGGCCACGCTGTCGCCGACGCTCCGGCGCTGGCCGCGGTCAAGTTCAACATCACCAGTCGGCCGGGGACCATCGCCGTCGTGTGGGACCCGCCGGGTTGGATGTTCGGGCTATTCGGGGCGGCTCAGCAGACCCCCGACTTGACGCCCATCATCTCGGAGCTGCAGGGTTTGGGGTGGACCCCCGGCAAAGCCATGGTGTTCATCATCTACGGGTCCGGCAAACGCACCGCCGACAGCGTCGAAGGCGGCTTTGGCCCGAGGCTGGTCATCAGATACGCACCGTGACGTGTACGGACCCTTCGAACCCGACCGCCCGTGTCATTCAGCGTGGCTGCGGGCGATCGCCATGAACTCCGTCCAGGGCGCTGAAGGCATCGATGACGTCGGGATCGAAGTGGCTCCCGCGGCCGGCCAGGATCTCGGCGGCCGCCTGCGCGTGGGGATACGCCGCCGGCCTTCCTCGACACGAACGTTGAGAGACATGGCGTTCCTCGCTCAGGCCCGAGGGCCAGCGCGGGGGTTATGGCACGTCGCCGTCCTGCGCAGTCAGGCGCTTCCTCAGGGTAAGCACGTTCTCCGAGCCACGGCGGGCGTACTCGGCGGCATCCACCAGAGCCAGCGTCAGGTGGATGCCCAGCCCGCCGATGGCCCGTTCCCCGCTTCGGGCCGCGAGGTCCGGCGGTTTCGAGGCGAGCGGATCGAAGGGCCGGCCGTCGTCCGCGAACTCGAGTGTCACCTCGTCGTGGATGAGCGTGAGCCTGAGCCGGACCCAGTGTCGCGCGTCGTCGTCGTGCCCGTGCGTCGCAACGTTGGTGAGGACCTCCTCGGCTACGAGGCGTAGGTCCAGGACGGCCTCCTCGGGAATGCGCGCGCCCCGCAGGGCGGCCTCGAGGGCGTCGAGGCCGGGCCCCAACTCACGCGTCCCGACGCGGAATTGCCGTTCCATCCCGCCTGGCTCGGGGTCAGCTTCCGCCTTCGATGAGGCGTACCGCCCGGATCGACCGAGCCTGTGTCTCCCGCGTGCGGTGCCTGTCATCCCGCTGGTCGGCGATCACGGTGCCCCTACGATATCGAAACGCCCAGCAGATCTCGAATCGTTGGCTCGAGCCGCGAGAGGCGGCGGCAGGGGGGACGCTGTGGTGGGGCCTGAGCCCGTCCCTCATGACACTATTGCTCATGCGCGCATCAGGCGTGACGCTTCCCACCCTCTCCGCGGCCACCAACCAGAGTTGAAGCGACCCTTGGCAATCCCCGCCGACGATCCCAACCGGGACCTTGGTCTTGGATCGCGCCTGGCCCAGGGCTCGGGCGCGCGCTTCCTGAACCGCGACGGCAGCTTCAACGTCGTCCGCCTCGGGCTGCCGTTCTTCCGCTCCCTGAACCTCTACCACACCCTCATCACGATGCCGTGGCGCGCGTTCTTCGGCGTGGTGGCCGTCTTCTACCTGGTGCTGAACCTGTGCTTTGCGTCGGCCTATCTCGCCGTCGGCCCGGGCGCGCTCGAGGGCGCGCTCGGTATCACCTCGGCGGAGCGCTTCTCGCAAGCCTTCTTCTTCAGCGTGCAGACCTTCGCGACGATCGGCTACGGCGTCATCCATCCCAAAGGCCTGGCAGCGAACCTGCTCGTGACGCTCGAGGCGCTCGTCGGCTTGATGAGCCTCGCGCTTGCCACCGGAATCCTGTTCGCGCGCTTCTCGCGGCCGCAAGCCCGCATCCTGTTCAGCCGCTCCGCCGTGGTCGCGCCCTACCGTGGCATCACGGGGCTCATGTTCCGGATCGCTAACGAGCGCAGCAGCCAGATGATCGAGGTGGAGGCGAAGCTCAACCTGAGCCGCATGGAGGTCGTCGAAGGGAAGCCGGCGCGCCGCTTCTACCCGCTCCACCTCGAGCGCGACAAGGTCAATTTCTTTCCGCTGCACTGGGTGATCGTCCACCCGATCGACGAGACGAGCCCGCTCTACGGCGTCACCAAGGCCGAGTTCGACGCTTCCGACGCCGAGCTCCTGGTGCTGCTCTCCGCCGTGGACGAGACCTTTTCCGAGCTGGTCCACGCCCGGACTTCGTACAAGTGTCCCGAGCTCGAATGGGGCGTCCGTTTCCGCGACATGTTCGTCGTGACGGGCACGAGCCAGCCCGGCATCGACATGAGGCGGCTCAGCGAGGTGGAGAAACCCTGAGACGTCTTGATTGGAGCCGCGGCGTCAAGTGAGGAAGTGGCGGAGAGAGAGGGATTCGAACCCTCGGAAGAGTTACCCCTTCACATGATTTCCAGTCATGCCGATTCAGCCTGGCTCTCGCATCTCTCCGTAGCTGCGCGCGAACCGCGAACCCGCATTGTAGTCCGCTCCTGGCCCGAGGTCGATTGAAGGCGGTTTCATGAGGTTCGGGCCAGCCTCGGCCTCGCCGTTGGCGCGACGCTCGTCGGCCTGCTCGCGCTCGAGGCCGGCCTGCTCGAGCGAGCCCGTGCGCGCGCGCTGATTGCCCCCGTTGCGGCGGTGAAGTAGGCTACGAGCACGCGGCCGGCCGCACGTGGGTTCCGGCCCTGCGCAACTCGGGACGCCGAACCCCGCCAGGCCCGGAAGGGAGCAACGGTTAGGCGTCACCCGCGTGTGCCGCAGGCTAGCCGGCGCCCACGTGGGGCCGCGCCGCATCCCCTCACGCGATGTCCTACAAAGTCCTCGCCCTCAGCAAGCGACCGGAGACCTTCAGCGAGGTCGTCGGCCAGACGACCGTCACACGCACGCTGCAAAACGCGATCGGCGCGGGACGCATCGGCCACGCCTTCCTGCTCTCCGGTGCGCGGGGCGTCGGCAAGACCAGCACCGCCCGGATCCTGGCGAAGGCGCTCAACTGCTCGAAGGGCGACAGGCCGACACCCGAGCCGTGCCTCGCCTGCACCTCCTGCGAGGAGATCAAGCTGGGCACGTCGCTCGACGTGCAGGAGATCGACGGGGCCTCGAACAACAGCGTCGACGACGTGCGCGAGCTGCGCGAGAGCACCCGCTACAGCCCGGTCCGCGACCGCTTCAAGATCTGGATCATCGACGAGGTCCACATGCTGTCGACCTCGGCCTTCAACGCGCTGCTCAAGACCCTCGAGGAGCCGCCGCCGCGCGTGAAGTTCATCTTCGCCACGACCGAGTACCACAAGATCCCGGAGACGATCCTCTCGCGCTGCCAGCAGTACGACTTCCGGATGATCCCGACGCGCGAGATCGCCGCGCACCTGCGGAGGATCGCCGGCGAGGACCAGATCACCGTTTCCGACGGGGCGCTCGAACAGATCGCCCGCGCGGCCGAGGGCAGCGCCCGCGATGCATTGTCGCTCTTCGACCAGATCCTCTCGTTCAGCGGCAGCGAGGTGAAGGACGAAGACCTCGCCGCGCTGCTCGGCCTGATCGACCGCGAGCTCTTGATCGCGGCCTCGAAGGCGATGGCCGAGGGCGACTCCCTGGCGCTGCTCGAGCTGGTCGAGAAGCTCTCGGACTACGGCGCCGATCATCGCAACTTCGCGCGGGAGCTGCTGCTGCACTTCCGCGAGATCCTGCTCTTGAAGCTGGCGCCCACGGACTCCGTGCTGCTGGCGCCGCTCGGCCCCGAGGCCGCGGCGCGGCTCCGGCCGCTGGCCGACGCGTTCTCGGAGGAGGAATTGCTCCGGGCCTTCGACGTTCTGGCGCGCGCGGAGAGCGAGTTGCGCTTTGCCCAGGATCCGCGCGTGACCCTGGAGCTGGCGCTGCTCAAGCTCGTCCAGCTGCGCCGGCTCGCGCCGTTCGCCGAGCTCGTGGCGCGTCTGGAGCGGCTCGAAGCCGGCGCCCCCGCGCTGCCCCGTGCCGCGGCCACGATGCCGCGCGCGGAGCCCCCGACCGCGTCCGTCCCGATCGCCCCTGTCCTGAAGCCGGCCGAAGCACCCGTCACTGCCGGCGCTCCCGCTGCGCCGCCGGCGAAGCCGCCCGCGGCCACGGATGCGGCAGCCATCCTCGCCACGATGGGCGCCTCGGCCCGGCCTTCGCTGGCGCAGGCCCTCAAGGCTGCGACGGCGACGCTCGAGAGCGACACGCTGGCCCTCTCGGTCGGCTCCGACTTCGGCGCCTTCGCTTCGACCCACGTCGAGGAGTACGAAGCGCTGGCGAGCCAGGCGGCCGGGCGCAAACTGAAGGTGAGGATGGCCGCGGGGACCCCGGCGCCGGGTGCGGCGGCCGCGAGCGGCCCCTCGCCGGCGGAGCTGTCGCGGCAGCGGATGCGGCAGGAGGCCGAGAAGGAGCCTGCGGTTCAGGAAGCCCTCGACCTGTTCAGCGGCAAGCTGGTCGACGTGCGCGAGGCCAAAGGTTAATCGAGGAGAGAAGCTCAGGTGAATCCCTTCGGCGGCGACCCCAAGAAGCTCATGAAGCAGCTCCAGCAGGCGCAGGAGCGCATCCAGGCCGAGATCGCGGCCCTCGACATCGAGGGCACTGCGGGCGGCGGCGTTGTCACGGTGCGGATGGACGGTCAGAAGAATCTGAAGAGCCTGAAGCTCGAGCCCGACGCCGTAGACAAGAATGATCTCGAGATGCTCCAGGACCTGATACTCGCCGCGGTCAACGAAGCCGGGCGCAAGGTCGACGCCGCGATCCAGGAGAAGGTCGGCGGCCTGACGGGCGGTCTGAAAATACCGGGGCTGGGCTGACTCTCTCCGCTCGCCGCGACGCCGGACGAAACGGGCCCCGCGCTCTTTTGCCTTAGACTCACGATGTGGACTATCCGGCGCCCGTGCAGAAGCTCATCGATGAATTGCGCCGGCTGCCCGGCATCGGGCCGAAGTCGGCGCAGCGCATCGCCTTCCACCTGCTGCGGGGTTCGCGGGAAGAGGCCGAACGGCTGGGCGGCTCGATCAGCCGACTGCTGGACGGAATTCGGCTGTGCGCCGTGTGCAACGCGATTACGGATCGTGACGTCTGCGCTCACTGCGAGGATGCGTCCCGCTCCGACCGGGTGATCTGCGTCGTCGAAGAACCCCACGAGATCCTCGCGGTCGAACGCACCCGCGACTTCAAGGGCCGCTATCACGTCCTCCACGGGGCGCTCTCGCCGCTGCAGGGCATCGGCCCGGACGAGCTCAAGGCTCAGGGCCTGATCGAGCGCGTCAGAAAGGGCGGTGTCGACGAGGTGATCCTCGCCACGAGCCCGACGGTCGAGGGCGAGGCGACCGCCACCTGGCTCGCGCAACTCCTGAAGCCGCTCGGCGCCCGGGTGACTCGCATCGCCATGGGCGTCCCGGTCGGATCCGATCTGGAATGGGCCGACGAGGTCACGATCGCAAAAGCCCTCGAGGGTCGGCGAGAGTATTGACCCTTAAGTCCTTCTGTTGCAATTCTCTGGGCGGCACGCTATAACTTTGCGGTCCCTCGGGAAGTTCCCGCGGAGGAGGATCACGTAATGGCCGCGCCCGACATCGTCATGTATGAGGAGGAGTTCAACCAGATCAAGCAGGTGATCTCGAAGCTCCGCGTCGATGCCAACGCCAAGGTGGTCTTCCTCGTAGACAAGAACGGCCAACAGATCGCCGCCCACGGCGACATCGAAAACCTCGACACCACCTCGCTGGCGTCGCTCACCGCCGGCAACGTGGCCGCCACCGACGGCCTCGCCAAGCTGATCGGCGAGAAGGAGTTCTCGATCCTCTTCCACGAGGGCGAGAAGGACAACATCCACATCTCGATCGTCGCACAGCGCGTGATCCTGGTCGTGATCTTCGACAAGCGCTCGTCCCTGGGACTCGTGAGGTTGCGCGTGAAGAAGGCGTCACAGGAGCTGAACGACGTCTTCGCGCGGATCGTCGCGAAGGTGGACAAGGAGAAGTCGCAGGCGGGCGGCGGCTTCGAAAGCCCCTTCGCCGAGATCACCGACGAGGACATCGACAGCCTGTTCAGCGAGTAGGGCCAGGCAGGCGCGATGACCTTCATCAACTACGCTTCCCGCGAGATCAACTGCAAGATCGTCTACTACGGCCCCGGCCTGTGCGGGAAGACCACCAACCTCCAGTACATCTACGACAAGACCAACCCCAACGCGAAGGGCAAGTTGATCTCGCTCGCGACCGAGACCGACCGCACGCTGTTCTTCGACTTCCTGCCGCTCGAGCTCGGCACGGTGCGTGGCTTCAAGACGCGCTTCCACCTCTACACCGTCCCCGGCCAGGTCTTCTACGACGCCTCCCGCAAGCTGATCCTGAAGGGCGTCGACGGCGTCATCTTCGTGGCCGACAGCCAGCTCGAGCGCATGGACGCGAACACGGAGGCGATCGAGAATCTGGTCGTCAACCTGAAGGGCCAAGGCTACGACCTCAATAACATCCCCTACGTGCTGCAACTCAACAAGCGCGACCTGCCCAACGTCGCGCCGGTGGACGAGATGAAGCGTCTGCTGATGCGCAGGACCGAGCCGGTCTACGAGGCGGTCGCGCCCAAGGGGATCGGGGTCTTCGAGACCTTGAAGGGCGTCGCCAAACTGGTCCTCTCCGAGCTCACTAAAGCCGGCTAGCGAGGGCCGAATTCACTTCGGGGCGAGCGGCTGGGGGGTTTGACCCCGGTCCAGGGGCTCCCTATAATTTCCGTTTGGCGCCGCAGCGCTGTTCCTCAGTAGCTCAAGGGTAGAGCATCCGGCTGTTAACCGGAGGGTTGTAGGTTCGAATCCTACCTGAGGAGCCAACCCTCGCTTACGCCTTGCAGCGGTTGCCGCTACGCCGAATCGTGCCCCCACCCCCCAAGACGAGAACTGCGGCCAGGGCCAGCGTCACGGCGCTGACGAACGCGCCCCAGTACACCGCCCGTGGCGTGTACCGGAAGCTCACGCGGTGCGGGCCGGCGGGGACGAAGACGGCCCGGAACATGCCGTTGGCCGCGTAGATCGTCGTGGCGACGTCGTCCACCGTGGCGTGCCAGCCGGGGTAGTGGGTGTCGGCCAGAACGACGTAGCCGTCGCCCTGCATCGAAACGGAGAGCTCGACGTGCCGCGGCTCATCCACCTCGATCGCCACGGACGAAGGGCCCGAACCGGTGGGGGACGGTGCTCTCGGATCCTCCAGGACGACGGCTCGGCTCGGCTGGAACGGGCCGCCCGCCAGCGCGTCGATCGCCGCGGCGGAGTTCGCGGCGCGCACGACATGATGGACGGCGAAGGCCCGCGACAGGGCCCTCGTGTTTTCGTACAGGACCGCACCGTCCTGCTCGCGAACCCGGCGGTAGCCGTCGCCCATGAACGGTGAGAGTGCTAGCGCTTGCCCTTGGCCCGTGCCGACGCTCCCGCCGAAAACGAGCAGTCGACCCTGCGAGGCCAGGTACTCGAGCTCGACAGCGCGCACCCGCCGCCGCGCTGGCCAGGACAGCTCGGCCAGATAGAAATTGCCTTCCGAGAGGCGATCGACCAGGCTCCAGGCGTTCAGATGAAGCGCCGGTTGGGGGTGCGCGGTCCGAGCGTCGTGGAGTCGTTCGGCCGTGTCGCGTCCGGCAAGGAGCTCGAAGCTGAGAGGCGCTTCCGTCTCGGTGCGGAGCGTGAGGCGGGCGACGGTCGCGCCCTGCGCCAGCTCCTTTCCCTGGTAAAGAGCCGTGACGAGCCGGATCCGATC
>CAYTWT010000253.1:0-2292 GCA_964442185.1 uncultured Acidobacteriota bacterium | reverse complement strand
TGCTGGCGCCCGCCGGGCTGCCGCCGTGGTTGACCGCGGCGCTCGCGGGCATCGTGCCCGCGGCTCTTCTGATCCTCTTCATGGCGCTCGGGCCGATCGTCTACGTCTACGCCGAGACCAAGATCGCCGGCTTCATGCAGGATCGCATCGGGCCCAAGCGCGTTGGCCCCCACGGCCTGCTGCAGACCGTGGCCGACGCGGTCAAGCTGCTGTTCAAGGAGGCGATCTTCCCCGCCGCCGCGGACAAATTCCTGTTCACGCTCGCCCCGTGCCTCGTGGTGCTGGGCGCGTTCTTGTCCTTCGTCGTGATCCCGTTCGGATCGCGGCTGCAGACGGCCGACTTGAACATCGGCGTGTTCTACGTGGTCGCGGTCTCGAGCCTCTCGACGGTGGGCCTGATCATGGCGGGCTGGGCCTCGAACAACAAGTACGCGCTGTTCGGCGCGATGCGCTCGGCCGCCCAGATCGTGTCCTACGAGATCCCGGCGGTGATGAGCCTGATCGTGGTCGTGATGATGGTGGGCAGCCTCTCGCTCAAGGACATCGTCGACGCGCAGCAGGGTGGCCTTGCCTACTGGCTGCTGTGGCGCTATTTCCCGCTCAACATCATCCTGTTCCTGGTCTTCTTCACGGCCAGCCTGGCCGAGTGCAACCGCGCGCCCTTCGACATCCCCGAAGCGGAAAGCGAGCTGGTGGCCGGCTTCCACACCGAGTACAGCGGCTTCTTCTTCGCGATGTTCTTCATGGCCGAGTACACCGAGATGGTGGTGCTGTCGGCGGTGGCCTCGGTGCTGTTCCTCGGCGGGCCGCTGGCGCCGCACATGGCGCTGCAGACGATCTTTGGCATCGGCCTCGGGCCCGTGTGGCTCCTGGCCAAGGCCTGGACGCTCGTGTTCGTGATGATGTGGCTGCGCTGGACGCTGCCACGGCTGCGCGTCGACCAGCTGATGCATGTGGCCTGGAAGGTGCTGCTCCCGATCTCGCTGACGCTCGTCGTGGTCGTCGGCGCGCTGGTGTTGTGGAAGCCATACGGCTTCACCCACGACCGCTGGGTGGGCTGGCCCATCGTGCTGGGCTTGTTCGTCTTCCTGCTGACGGGAATGCTGCGGGCGCTGCAGTGGAACCGCCGCCGCGCGCGGGAGCTGCTGACCTCATGAAGACCTGGTTCCTGGATCTCTGGGAGGGCTTCTCCACGGTGCTGATCGGGATGAAGATCACCTGGCGCCACCTGTTCGTGAAGAAGGCGACGCTGCACTACCCCGAGGAGAAGTGGCAGCTGCCGCCGAAGAGCCGGATGCGCCTGTTTATGAACTACGAGGACTGCATCGGCTGCGGCCAGTGCGTTCGCGCCTGCCCGGTGCAGTGCATCTACATCAAGGCGGACAAGCGCGATCCGAAGGCGCCGGCGATCTACGCGGCCAACGGTCAGGGCATCAAGCTCGACGTCAGCCTCTTCGACATCGACATGTCGTTGTGCTGCTACTGCAACCTGTGCACGTATCCCTGCCCCACCGACTGCATCTACATGACCACGGAGTACGAGTTCGCGACCGACGACCTGACCAAGCACCTCTACCATTTCGCCAAGCCCAACGCGAAGTTCCTGACCGTGAACCCGAAGCCGCCCGCGCCGAAACCGGTAGCGCCCGTCACTCCGGCTGCCGGAGCGCCGCCGGCGGGCGCTCCGCCGCAAACAGCTCCGGCAACTCCCGCGCCACAGACGCCGCCGGCGGCGCCGGCAGGGGCCTGATGCAGCCGACCCCGTCGGACGCGATCTTTCTGGTGTTCGCCACGATCACCGTCGGCTCTGCGGCCATCGTGGTGTTGGCGCGCAGCCTGATCTACAGCGCGTTTTCGCTGCTGTTCACGTTCTTCGGCGTGGCAGGGCTGTACCTGCTGCTCGGCGCCGACTTCCTCGCCGCTTCGCAACTGCTCATCTACGTCGGCGGCATCCTGGTGCTGTTGCTCTTCGGCGTGATGCTCACGCACAAGCTCTACGATCTCGACCTCAAGAGCGAGGTCACGCAGTTCGTACCCGGGCTGATCGTGGCGGCGGGCCTGTTCGGTTGCCTGGCCTGGCCATTCCGCTGGCCGGGCCGCCGCGGCATCCTACTCGAGACGGCGTGGAGGGTCGGCCCCGGTCGAGTGCCCGCGGCCACCACGGCCGAGATCGGCCACCTGTTCATGGGCCAATACCTGCTGCCGTTCGAGGCGGCCTCGATCCTGCTGCTGGTCGCCCTGATGGGCGCCGCCATGATCGTGCGGAGGAAGAAGGAAGCATGAGACCCGCAG
>CAYTWT010000252.1:0-1547 GCA_964442185.1 uncultured Acidobacteriota bacterium | reverse complement strand
GGGGTTTCGCGTCGCCCTCGGGCCTGAGCACCGCCACGATCTCGGTCTCCCGGACCTGGGCTTCGACGACCTGTCCGTCGCGCACGAGCTGCACGAGCTCGCTCATCGGCACGGGCTTCGGCGCGGCGCGCCGGGCGAAGAGCCCCTGGACCACGAGGAGCGCCGCGAAGGCCAGGAGCAGATATGCCCCGGAGAACTGAGCCTGTTTCTTTTGCTTGGTGTCCACGATGGGCCTCTTTGGAAATGCGCGCCGCGGGACGTCCGCAGCCTCAGACTACGCCGGAATGCGCGGGTAGCGCACCCGGTGCTAGGGAACCGGGGGGCCGACGCGCACAGCGCGGTTGCGCAGGGTGTCCTCCACGTCCGACAGTTTGCCCCGGATGTCGGCGAGGCGCTCGGCGATCTGCTCGGCCTCGGCGTGCGCCTCGGCCCGCTCCTCCCGCTTCGCCGCCTCGAGGTTGTTGATGACGATTGCGATGAAGAGGTTCACGACCACGAACACGGCGAGGACCACGTAGCTCACGTAGAAGACCCAGGCCCAGGGCGTGGCTACCAGGCTCGCCTTCTGCAGCTCCACCCACCCCTCCAGGGTGAGGACCTGGAAAAGGGTGAGCGCGGCACGGGGCAGGCTTCCCCAGTGGAGGGGATCCGCGCCGGCGAACAGGTGCACGCCGAGAACCGCGTACACGTAGACGATCAGGCCCAGCAGCACGATCACGTTGGCGAGCGAAGGGATCGACCGGAGCATGGTGCCCACGATGAGGCGCAGCTCGGGCAGCGCCGAGACGACGCGCAGGGCGCGCAGGAGCCGGGCGAGGCGGGCGACGGTGGCGAACGCCCCCGCCGTGGGCAGCAGGGAGAGGGCGACGATCGTGAAGTCGAAGACGTTCCAGCCGTCGCGGAAGAAGGTCCAGATGCGGGGCGCGTGGGCCAGGAGACGGACCGCGATTTCCGCCACGAACACGGCCTGCACGAGGGTGTTCAGGGCGTGGAGGGGCCCGGCGTAGCGGGCCATGAGCCCGGCGTCGGTCGCGATCCCGATGAGCAGGGCGTTGGCGACGATGACGGCCAGCACGGCGTTCTGGAACGTGCGGCTCGCGGTGATGCGGCGGCAGGACTCGATCATGGCACGGCAGTCCTTTCTGCGGTGTGGAATGAGGCGGGCCTCGGTCGTCGGCCCCTGTGGCTTCGGGGAGCCCGTGACGCCATGTTAGCTTACCGTCCCTCCCCAACCCTCCCACCACCCATGCGAAGGCTCGGTGTCGTCCCTCGTCCGGCTGAGAAGAGCGATTCGTGCCGCCCAGGGCTCCTTTGCACCCGAACAGCATGTTGTGCCAACCTTCCCGGCATGATCTGGATGTATGTCGGCTTCATCGTTCTCGTGCTCGCCCTCCTTGCTCTCGACTTGGGCGTGTTCCATCGCAAGGCCCATGTCGTTTCGGTGAAGGAGGCGCTCGGCTGGTCGGCCTTCTGGATCGCGCTCGGCCTCGCCTTCGCGGGCTTCATCTACGCCGGCTACGAGAACCACTGGATGGGCCTGGGTCTCA
>CAYTWT010000251.1:0-5752 GCA_964442185.1 uncultured Acidobacteriota bacterium | reverse complement strand
AAGAGGCCGAAGCCGCCCCGCAGCACGGTCTTGTCGGCGCCGCCCACGCGATAGGCGAAGCCGACGCGGGGGCTGAAGTTGTTCTTGTCGTTGTTGATCAGGCTGCTGCCGACGCCGGCATCGGCGGCGAGGCGGATGCGGCCCAGCTCCTGCAAGCCGGGCGGCAGCAGCGCGGCGACCTGCGCGGAGGGAACGATGTGGTAGCCGCCCTCATCGGGCCGGAAGTTTCCGAGGATGTCGTCCTTCTCGTGCCAGTTGCCCACGATCTCGTAGCGCAGGCCGAGGAACACCGTGAGGTCGCGGGTAGCCTTCCAGTCGTCCTGGAGGAAGA
This sequence comes from uncultured Acidobacteriota bacterium, assembly GCA_964442185.1. Classification (GTDB taxonomy): domain Bacteria; phylum Acidobacteriota; class Vicinamibacteria; order Fen-336; family Fen-336; genus CADEEV01. The sequence continues at coordinate 5,421 of CAYTWT010000251.1, read as the reverse complement.
CCGCGAAGTCCGTCGAGTGCGCGTCGAGATCCCCGCGCGTCGTGATCGCGTCGGCGACGTCGCGCGTCAACCCCAGCAGCATATCGGCATACGCATTCCCCGTCTTCGTGCCGTTGAAGCGATACCGGCCGCGGAAGCCGACGCCCTTGCCGCGACCGTCAATGGCGCTGCTGCGCGTGTACAGGCCGCCGGCCTTGAGGGAGTGACTGCCGGTGATCCAGCTCACGTTGTCGCTGATCGAGAAGGAGTTCTGCTTGATGGTGCGGTCTGCGTTGACACCGCCGTCGTCGATTCTCGTGGGCCGGGCGGAGCTGGAGCCGCCCGAGAATTCGAAGCGCGGGTAGCCCACGCGCGCCGCGTCGACGCTGGGCGGGTTCTCCAGCCCGAGCTGGGCGTTGACGTCGTGGACGTTGTAGTTGCTCTGCCGGGAGCTCTTGTCGTAGTTGTAGCCCGCGCGGAACTCGTTGACCACGGTGCTCGAGAAGATCTTCGTCCAGCCGGCGATGACGCTGGAAGTGTCGAGGTTGGTATCCCGGATCCCCAGGTTCGTCAGGGCGTTTCCGGCCTCGAACTGGATCGAGTTCGGGTCGCGGTGCTGGTAGCTGGCGCGCAGGAACAGCGAGTCGTTCTTGGACGCCTCATGATCGATGCGCAGGTCGGCCCGCTGCCGCTTGCGCGTCTGCGGGACGAACTGCTGGTAAACGCCGAAGCCCGAGGAGAGCAGGCCCTGGTTCGGAAGCGGGTAGAAGAAGTCCGTGATGTTGCGCGCGGCCGGGTCGATGCGATCCGCCGGGATCACGTTGCCGGGGAAGGGCAGGCCCGTGAGCGGGTCTTTGACGATGAAGCTCGATCCCGAAAAATCACCGGCGCGTTGGGCCGCGCTCGGTACGTTGGCCCGGCCGCCGCCGTAGATGGCCTTGTCGTTGGAGCCCTCGTAGTTGGCGAAGAAGAACGTCTTGCCGCTCTTCAGCGGGCCGCCGATGCTGCCTCCCCAGCGGTGCTGGTGGGTGTCGGAGTTGGGGTCGCCGCGCTCGACTCCCGCCAGCTTCTGGTTGTAGGTGAGCGCGTTCAGGCTGTCCGAGTTGAAGTCGTAGAAGGCCGTACCGCGGAAGTTGTTGCCACCGCGTTTGGTGGTCACCACGACACCCGCGAGGCCGCCGTATTCCGCGCTGTACGAGTTGGAGAGGACCTGCAGTTCGGAGACGGCGTCCACACCGGGAGCCGAGTTTCCGACCGTGCCGAAGATCGCGTTCGTGGAGGCCTGGCCGTCCTGAACGTAGCTGACGCCGTAAGAGCGCCCGCCCAGGAATTGGATGTCGTCGAACCCGCCGAGGACATTGGGGTTCAGGAGCAGGAAGTCCTGGATGTCGCGGCTGGCCCGGGGCAGGTCGTGGAGTTGCTGCTCATCGAGGCCGGCGGCGATCGCCTGGCTTTCCAGCGTAATGTTGTTGGCGGCTTCGGCGGATACCGTTACCGTCTCGGTCAGGGCGCCCAGCTCGAGCTTGAGATCGGAGCGGGTGGCGCCGCTGGCCTTCAGCACGAGGCCGGTCTGCTCGGCCTTCTTGAAGTTGGGCGTCACCACCTCGACGCGATAGGTGCCGGGCCGCAAATTGCTGGCCTCGTAGCGGCCTTCAGCGTCGGTTTCCGCGGTACGCGGTACACCCGTGGACTCGTCCACGATCAGCACGGCCGCGCCCTGGACCGGCGCGCCCTGGGGATCGACGACGGTTCCGCGAATTGTTCCCAGGAAGGACTGGGCGAAGGCCGGCCCCGTGAAGAGGGCGGCGGCCATGAGCAACAGAAGCACCAGAGCCCCCGGGGGCGCCAACCGCGCCCGGGACGCGGTTACGAAAGCCTGTCCCTGCATCTCATCCTCCTCGGCCTTCAGCCGATCACCGGGGCAACAGCCCCAAGTTGCATGAGGAGCCGCGCTCCCCACAACATATCGAAAGCAAACGATAGTCAAGGTCTTTTTAGTGCTTTTCGTTGCCCGTGTCAATCCCTTTCATTTCGACCCTGGGCGCTTGAGCTTCTCCCGTGGTCTTCGATACTCTTCGAGGCTACTCGGCATGCCGCCCGCACGCTCCAAGACGCCCGTTGCGCCCGTCCCGAGCGCCCCCGCGCGTCCGAGTCGACGCTTAGCACTCGTTGCGATGCTGCTGGCGGCGAGCGTCCTGGCTGCCGTCGTCGTGGCGCGGCGGGCTGTGGCCCCGTCTCAGCCGGCGGGCCGACTCAACGTGCTTCTGATCACGCTCGATACCGTGCGCGCCGATCACGTCGGCTGCTACGGCGCCGCCGGCGCCTCGACGCCCACGCTCGATGCCCTGGCCGCTTCTGGCGTCCGCTTCGCGGCGGCCGTGGCCCATGCGCCCCTCACCGCTCCTTCGCACGCCTCGATCCTGACCAGCCGCACGCCGCTCGGGCATGGTGTGCGCGACAACGGCGCCTACGTCCTGCCCGAGGGCGTGCGCAGCGTGGCGGAGGATTTCCGCGAGGCCGGCTACCAGACCGCGGCCTTCGTTTCCGGGTTCCCGCTGACGCGGCGCTTCGGTCTCGATCGAGGCTTCGAGAGCTACGACGACCAGTTGCCGCGGGGTAGCGACCCACGGCGCACGGCCTACGTCGAGCGCAGCGCCGAGAGGACCACCGACGCCGCCCTGCGTTGGCTCGATGCGGCGCCGCGGTCCGGGCCGCCCTTCTTGCTGTGGGTTCACTACTTCGACCCCCACGCACCCTACGAGCCGCCCGCCGAATTCGCCACGCGCACAGGCTCGGCGTATGCGGGCGAGATCGCGTTCGTGGATTCCCAGATCGCGCGCCTCACGAGCCGTATCGAAAGCGCTGCGGGGCCGGGGCGGACGCTGGTCCTGGTCACGGCGGACCACGGCGAGAGCCTGGGCGAGCACGGGGAAGACACCCACGGCATCTTCCTGTACGACTCGACGCTGCGGGTGCCGTTCATCGTGGCCGGCCCCGGCGTCCCGTCCGGGCGCGTGGCGACGACCGTGGCTCGCGGTATCGACGTCGCGCCGACGCTCCTCGACTACGCGGGTCTCGAGGCGAAGGGTATGGAGGGACGCTCGCTGCGGCCCGCGGCGGCTGGGGAACGCCTGGACGACGCGCCGACCTACTCCGAGTCGCTGCATTCCCAGCTCCAGTACGGCTGGGCTCCTCTTCACTCCTGGAGAACGGCACGCTACAAGCTGATCGCGGCTCCGCGCCCGGAGCTATACGACCTCCAGAAGGACGCCCAGGAGACGAGCGATCGGGCGGCCGAAGAGCCGTCCCGGGTAGAGGGACTCCGGCACGAACTCCAGAAGCTGATGACGACCACGACGCCTGTCGCAACCCGCGCCATCGATTCGGAGACGGCTGCGCGGCTTGCCGCGCTCGGCTACCTCGGCGGCGGAGGCGGCACAAGCGCGCCGGTCCTGACCGGCCGCGACCCGAAGGACGGCATCGGGCTCGTGACGCGCCTGGGCCGCAACGGCATGTCGGTCGCGCGCACGGACCCGCAGCAGGCGATCCGCGAGTTGACGGCGCTGCTGGCCGAGGATCCCGGCATGCTCGTGGTCCTGCGCACCCGGGCCGTCGCATACGAGACGGCGGGACAGTACGAAGCGGCGATTCGCGACCTGCGCAGCCTCGAAAAAAGGGGCGCGCTCAGCGCCGAGGACAGTGTCGTGCTGGGCGACAGCCTGCGCCTCGCCGGCCGCACGAAGGAAGCGGTCGAGGTCCTCGAGGCCACCGCGCGGAAGAACCCGCGCTTTGCCCAGCCCTGGCTCTCGCTGGCAGCCGTCTTCGTCGCGCAGAAGCGCCTCGAGGAAGCGGCGAAGGCCTACAGCAAGGTCCTCGAGCTGGCACCGGATCAGACCGAGGCGCTGCGGGGCCTGGGCGATCTCGCCTTGATCCGCGGCGACAACGCCGACGCCGACCGCCGCTACGGCCGCATCCTCGAGATCGACGCCGGCGACCCCGGCGCGCTGTCGAAGCTGGGCGTGGTGCGGGTGCGGCAGGGGCGCGCCGAGGACGGCATCGCCCTCTTCCGCCGGGCGGTGGCGCGCGAGCCACGCAATGCCGAGACGCTCCTGTACCTGGCCGGGGCCCTGACGTCGAGCGGCCAGCTGAGCGAGGCGATCCCGTACTTCGAAAGGTCCATCGCCGCCGGACCGCCCTCGACGATGGCCTTGAACGGCCTTGGGCTCACGCGTCTGCAGCTCGGGGATCGCGCGGGCGCGACGCAGGCGTTTCGCAAGTCGCTGGCGCTCGACCCGGATCAGCCCGACATTGTCCGTACGCTCCAGGACATGGGGCAGCCCTAGGAGCGAGCGCGATCAGTTGCCGGGGGGCGCTTCGATGACGAACGGTTCGCGCGCCTGCGTCGCGCCTCCCGCCGCGACGTCGGTGACCAGAATGATCATCTCGTAGCGACCTGGCGGCGCGCCCTCGAGGGGGGTGCCGAAGCTGCGCGCCAGGCTGCCGTCGGGGCCCGGGCGCAGCGGCGTCTCCGCCATGGCAGTCAGGAAGCGTCCGTCGCTGCGCCTTATCGAGAAACCAGCCGTCACGTTCGGCTTTCCCGTCTTCGGGTCGGTGGCGGCGCCGTAGACCTCGAAGCGGCAGTGAAGCACCCCCGCCGGGGCGAAGCTGCGGCGCGCGATCGGTTCTGGCACGCGCGCGTCGGGGCCGTCCTCGCGCAACCGGTCGCTGAGAATCGGGGTCGAGAGGCGCAGGCCGTCCGGCGCCGCCACGTCGAAGTCGTGTGTCAGGCTGCCCAGGCGTCCGTCGTTGTGATCGCGGACAATCAGCTTCGCCTGGTAGGAGCCGGGAATCAGTTCCAGCTTGCGTGCGATCGGGAACCAGCTAGCTTCGTAGCGAGCTCGAGTCTCGGGCCGGAAGTTCATCTCGAACTGCTGGTCGAAGCGGTAGAACTCGGCGCTCTCGCGGTTCGTGACCACGAGCAGCAGCTCGAGCGTGTCCTTCGCCGTGCCTCCCTGGCTCGCGAATGCGACGCCGCGGATGTCCGCCTCGGCGGTCAGCAAGACTGCGGACTTGCCGGGCGCGGCCTCGCCGAAGACGTGAGTCGTGGCGCGCAGCGGCACCTCTGCCAGCTCAAAGGGGGAGTCCACGGCGCGCTGCAGGGCGGCATCCCGCGCCTCGACGCGTCGCGTCTTGTCCGCGCCATCGGGCGCGTAGTAGCCGCGCCGTGCCCGGACCCGGGCGCCCTCCCGATCGACTCTCACTTCGATCTTCCGGAAGCGGCCGTCGGCTCGTCCCTCGGCCGGCTTGTAGCCGAGCAGGTAGTAGCTCGTGGAGTCCTGGCCGATTCGCCCCAGGCCGGAAAGCAGGTCGTTGTCGCGAACGCTGAAGCCGCCCGTATCGGCCGCCAGGCTCTCGCTGCCTTCGCTCTGGTCGCGGAACGAG
>CAYTWT010000250.1:0-11283 GCA_964442185.1 uncultured Acidobacteriota bacterium | reverse complement strand
TCATCTCCTTGACTCCGCACCTGGTGCGGGCGCCGAAGCTCTCCGAAACGGATCTCTCACCCCTCCTGATCGGCACCAAGGACTACACGCGCGTGCTCAGCGCTCGGCCGTCGCTGTTCGCCGACGAGCCGCCTGCGGCGCCCATCGTGACCGTTCCGGCGCCTGTCTCGCCGCCGGTATCGGCTCTGCCGACGGCGACGCCGACGCCCGCGACGCCGACGCCCGCGCCGCCGGCTCCAGACGCCACACCTGAACCCGAAAGCATGCCGCCGCCGCCCGACCCCACCGGCGGCACGCCACCGACTGGCGCCTCGCCGCCGACCCCGGCCACGACCCCCAGCAGTCCCCGGGCTGTTTTCAGCCCGTCGGAAGCGCGCGTCAAGGTCGGTGACAGCGTGACGATCTCGGTCGTCCTCATCGGCGGACGCAACGTGACCACGGCCGACGTGGCTGTCGCCTACGACGCGAGCCTGCTCGAGGCGATCGACGTGAGCCCGGGCACGCTGCTGACACTCGACGGACAGAGCGTCGGCGCCGAGCGCAAGCTCGAGAGCGGTCGCGTCCAGGCACGTTTCACACGCGGTACGCCTGCGACGGGCTCGGGTGCTGTGGCGGTGATGCAGTTCAAGGCGCTGAAGCCGGGGACGGCCGCGCTGAGCGTCACCAACCTGGGCCTCACGACTTCGGCGGGCGCCGAGACGGCCCCGGCCCAAAGCCCGGGCGCCGTGGTGGTAGAGCCATGAAGGGGAGGAACGGGATGACGAGAAAGGCGCTAGTCGTGCTGCTGGCGCTCGCCAGCCTGACCTGCAACCAGGCGATCCTGACGTCGCCGGCTGGCTCCACGATGACGATGATCGCCAACCCGGCCTTCATCGCGGCGGGCGGCGAAGTGTCCGTGATCTCGGCGGTGGTGATCGAGCCGACGGGCCAGCCGGTGGTCGATGGAACCGTCATCCAGTTCTTCACCAGCCTGGGGCGCATCGATGCCCAGGGCAAGACGAACGACGGCGTGGCGAGGGTCAACCTGCAGTCGGACACGAACTCGGGCGCGGCGGACATCACGGCGATCTCGGGCGCCAACACCGCGACGACGACCGTCACCATCGGCAGTGGTCGCCCCGCCCTCGTCATCGTGAGCGCCGATCCGCCGCGCATCGAGACGACGACGCCACGGCGCCGCAGCCGGATCACCGCCAACGTCCTCGACACCGATGGCAACCCGGTCCGCAACGTGCCGGTCTTCTTCTCGATCGAGGGCTCTCCCGCGACCGAGACACTCGAGAGCGGCGGGCAGCCGATCTTCACCGATAGCAACGGCCAGGCACGGGACTTCCTCCAGACGAGCTATTCGAAGAAGGAGGTCCCCAAGACGGTGACGGTCACCGCCACCACGGCCAACAACATCGCGAGCAGCGTCACGGTGACGATCAACTGATGCGGAAGGCCCTGCTTGCCGCCGTGCTGCTCAGCGGAGCGCCTGCCGCGCGTGCGGAGATCGCCCTGCTTGCGAACGGTGAGGCGCTCAAGGTCGATGCCGTGCGAAGCGAGGGCGGCGAGCGCCGTCTCGCGCTGCGGGGAGGCGGCGAGGTCGGCGTGCCCGCAGAGTTTCTCGTGGGCGTGGTGCCCGACGAGGTGTTGGACGAGATCGCCCCAGGGGCGTCGCCGAGCGACCTGCGGGCGCTGACGCAGGCCGCCGCCGTGCGCCATGGTCTCGATCCGGCCCTGGTCCTCGCGGTCGTTGCCGTGGAGTCCGGCTTCGAGCCCGGGGCCCTTTCGCCGAAAGGGGCGCAGGGTCTGATGCAGCTCATGCCGGGCACTGCGAATGCCCTGGGCGTCGACGACCCGTTCGATCCCGCCCAGAACCTGGATGGCGGCACGCGCCATCTCGGCGCGCTCGTGGCGCGCTACGGCGGCGACCTGACGAAGGCGCTTGCGGCCTACAACGCGGGCGAAGACGCCGTCAAGAGATACGGCGGCGTGCCGCCGTACCGCGAAACGCGCGCCTACGTGAAGCACGTCCTCAAGCGCTACAAGAAGGCCTCATGAGCCGGCGGCGTCAGGAAGGCTACGCGCTCGTCGCCTTGATCGCGGCGGTCAGCGTGATGCTGATCGGGCTTGGCGCGGCGGCGCCCACCTGGCGCTATGTGATGCAGAACGACCGTGAGGAGGAGCTGATCTTCCGCGGCACGCAGATCGCCGACGCCGTGGCGCGCTATCAGAAGAAGCACGCGAACGCGCTGCCGGCGAGCCTCGAAGTGCTCGTCAAGGGCAAGGCCCTGCGCCGGGAGTGGAAGGACCCGATGGCGAAGGACGGCAAGTGGCGCTTCATCCGGCAGGGGGAAGGCGTCGCACCGATCACGGCCGGGGGCAAGACGCCGACCACGACGCGTCCTCCCGGGCCCGGTGTCTCGGCGGGGCCCACGCTCGGCGGCTTCATCGGCGTCGCGAGCTTCAACACCGGCTCCAGCCTGAGGCTCTTCAACGGCCGGCAGCGTTACAGCGAGTGGATCTTCGCGGTGGGCCAGCCGCGCGTGGTCGGGAAACAGGCCGCGGCTCCGGGAGCGCGGCCTGCGCCCAGGGCGACGCCCGATACCGGCGGCTTCCCGCCGCCGCCGGGCGTGTCCCTGCCGCCTGGGTGAAACGCCGACTTGCCGCAGCGCCTACTGCTACTGCTCTTCGGTCTCCTCGACGGTCTCCTCGACGGGCTGGGTCGGCGGCGCAGCGATCACGCTCGGCGGGGCGGGCGCCGCCGGCGCGAAGGGTGAAACGGGGTAGTTCACGGGAGCGTTGCCGACCGGCACCCCGCGCGACGCCGGCGAGCCTTGCAGATTCCCGCCGGTCGCTTGCGGAGCCTGCGGTCGGCTGCCCACCAGCGGCCTAGGCCCAGGCCGCTGAGGCGGGACGACCTCCGGCGCGGCTTCGTCATCAGGGTCTGGCTCTTCATCGCGAACGACCGGGGGCAGACGCGGTGGCGCCGAGGCTGGGGCGGGCGGGGGAGCGCCGCCGGCCGTCGGAGCGGAGGCGGCGGCAATCACGAGATGCTCGACGCGCGTTCCCGTCACGTCCATCCGCGCCAGGTAGTTGAGGCCGAGACCCTCGAGAACTGACAGCACGGCTTCGCCCTGGGTCCGGTTCACGAGGCTCGCGTTCACCGGGTTCCGAGGCGGCGCGCCCTCGTAGACCACTTTGATCCCGAGTTGACGCGAGAGACTGTCGAGAACCTCTGAAAGGGGTGCGGCCTTGGCCCGCACGCTCACCCGCTCGCCGTCCTGACTCACCTCGACTGAGGCAAACGCGAGGCGCGGCCAAAAGAGGAGCAGCAGCGCGAGCAGCCTCACGCGACCCATACCTCTATTGGAGCACACAAACACCGCGCTCTGCACGTGGGTTGATCGTGAGGTGTCGGCCGGTCGGGAAGCCCAGGTCGACTGGCGTCCTCCCCTGCCGCCTACACGAAATAGAACGCGATCGCGAGGATCGTGTAGATCGCGAGCAGCTGGAGGCCCTCGAACCAGTTGGTGCGGCCGTCGTGGATCAGCAGCGAGACGGCGGACACCGAGAGCATCACGGCGACCACCTCGAGGATCGTGAACTCGAGACTAAGTGGCTTGCCCATCCAGTGGCCCGCGATGACGAGCACCGGGGCCACGAACAGCGCGATCTGCATCGACGAGCCCAGCGCGATGCCCAGCGCCAGGTCCATCTTGCCCTTCATCGCGACCAGCACCGCCGTGGAATGCTCGGCCGCGTTGCCGACGAGCGCCACGACCACGACACCCATGAAGACCTTGCGCAGCCCGAGCGCCTCGCCGGCCTCGCCAACCGCGTGCACCAGGAACTCGCTGACCCAGCCCACCAGGCCCGCGGCGACCAGCAGCACGGTCAGGCTCTTTCCGACCGACCAGATCGGGCCATGCTCCGAGAGCTCTTCGGCGGCGTCGACGTCCTGCGGCGCGAAGAGGTGCTTGTGGCTCTTGAGCGAGAACACCAGGCTGGCGGCGTAAGTGAAGAGCAGCACCCACGCGATGTCGAAGCTGAGCGACTCGATGTGCTCGGGATGCGAGTGCTGGGTCACCTGTGCGTAGATGGCGGGGATGACCAGCGCGACGACGCCCAGGACCATCATGCTGCTGCCGCTCTCGGCGGCGATGCGGCTGAAGACCAGCTCCTTGTGCTTCCAGCCTCCGAGCAGCATCGCGAGGCCGAGGACCATCAGGATGTTGCCGATGATCGAGCCCGTCAGCGACGCCTTCACGATTTCGGTCTCGCCGGCGCGCAGCGCGATGAAGGCGATGATCAGTTCCGCCGCGTTGCCGAAGGAGGCGTTCAGCAGCCCGCCGATGCCGGGCCCGGTGTGGTGGGTGAGGTGCTCGGTGGCTTCTCCCATCAGTCCGGCGAGCGGCAGGATGGCGAGACAGCAAGCCACGAAGATCCACGTCGAGGAGGCCTGGGTCATCCCGAGGTAGAGGCTCACGGGCACGAGCACGAGAAGCAAGCGAAGCAGGTTCTTGCCCGCGATCATGGGTTGTCCCTCAGGGGTTTTTGGGTGTCGCGGGGGCGCCGGGCAGGAGCGTCGCGGCCTGCAGGGATGAAGCGCTGGGGAGCGCGCGGTCCAACAGCGTGAGTGCCTCGGCCCGCGCGGTTTCGAAGGCCGGGCGCTCCTCGTCGTCGATGGGCTCGGCCGGTGGCGACTGGATCCGGAGCGGGTTCACGAATACCCGGTTCTGGATCATTCGATAGTCGAGGTGGGGCCCGGTGGCGAGGCCCGTCTGGCCCACGGCGCCGATGCGCGTGCCCTGGCCAACGCGTTGGCCGAAGCGAACCTCGATCCGCGACAGGTGGCCGTAGAGCGTCTCGAAGCCGTTCGCGTGGCGCAGGCGGACCGTGTTCCCGAAGCCGCCTTCCCAGCCCGTGAACACCACGACTCCGTCGGCCGAGGCGTTCACCGGCGTTCCCGTGGGAGCCGCAAAGTCGACCCCGAGATGCGGGCGCACGGTGCGCAGCAGCGGGTGGAGCCGGGCCCGTGTGAAGCCGGAGCTGATCCGCGTGAAGCGCAGCGGCGAGCGGAGGAAGACCTTTCGCAGCGGCGTGCCGTCGGGGGCGTAGTAGCCGGCCCCGCGCTGGCTCTCGAAGCGGACGGCTCGGAGCCTTCGCTGGCCGCGCACGAACTCGGCCGAGCGGACCTTGCCGTACCTCACGAACCGCCCGTCGAGATAGAGCTTGTCCACGGCCACGCGGAACGAGTCACCGCGCTGGATCTCGGTGTTGAAGTCCACGTCCCAGGCGAAGATGTCGGCCAGGTCGAGGGCGAGCTGGTCTTGCTCGCCCGAGTCGGTGAGGGCTGCGAACAGGCTCGAGGTGATGGCGCCGGCCACCGTCTCGACGCGTGTCTCGTAGGTCCGTGTCAGTACTTGCGCGGTCAGCACGTCACCCTGTCGCGTGACTCGGAGCGTGCGCAGCTCGTCGATTCCGTAGGTAAAGCTGCGCAGCAGACCATCCGGGGCGATGGCGAGTCCGAACGGGTGGCCGACCGAGAGCCGTGCGAGATTGTAGACGGGCCGCGCGGACTCGACCAGACGGTGCACGTCGGGGCGCGTCAACGTGCCGTCCAGGGCGCGGGCGAGCGTCTCGTTCCGCCCGATCGTGCCGCTCAGGATCCGGAGCGGTTCCGAGGTCGCTGCGGCCGCTACCGAATCCGACACGTGCCCGTCGACCCAGTCCGGAAAGCGGGTGGGGAGCAGCAGAAGAAAAAGCGCACCCAGGGTGCAGGCAAGCTGCTTCAAGATCAGTGGCTTAGTATACGAACGCCGTCCGCAAGGTCAAGTGTTTCCTAGGCCTTGTCGAGATTTGCGGCCTCGGAATCGCCCATTTCCACCGCCCCGCCCGGGAAGTACTCGCGCCACCGATCGCCGACCTTCCTCGCCACGTCCTCGCGGCACGTGAGCTCGGCAGGGAAGCCCGGTTTGAGGCGTGCGTCGATCAGGATCGGCCCGTGGAATGCGAGATGGTTCCGCACGATGCTCCGGCTTGCAGCGTGGATGTCCGCCGCCGGCTCGAAGCGCGTGAAGGTCGTCCAGAGGAAGTTCATCGGGCTCTTCGCTGCGCGCGCCGGCTCGTCGGTCAGGACCAGCAGCGGCCAAGCTGCGAAGCTCGGGTGAGCCGCGAGTCGCTCCGCAGCTTTCGGATCAGCACCGAAGCTCGGCCCTCCGATCACGAGACAGCCACCGCAGAACACGCGCACGTCGCTGACGCCCGCTTGCGGCGCGCCGTGATACTCGCGCGGCAATTCGCGCACCGGATCGCCGAGGCCCAGCCACACGCCCTTCGAGCCCTCGTTGACCTTGGGCCCGGTGTAGTCGAGCGTGTCCATCGAGGTGTTCGAGAGCACGTACAGGTCGGTCTCGGGGCGCGTACGCGCGAGTATGTGCTCGAGCGTCGCGCGGAAGTCCCTGAGGTCCACGGGCCGATCCGTCACGAGCAGGAACTTCGTGAGCGAGAGCTGGCCTTCGCCGAGGATGCGAAAGGCGCTCGCCAGCGCCTCGCGGCGGTAGCGCTCGCGGACGACTGCGGCCGCCAGCGAGTGGTAGCCGGTCTCGCCGTAGGACCACAGCTGGCGCACGCCCGGCATCACCAGCGGGAACAGAGGCGAGAGCAGCTCCTGCAGCAGGTCGCCGATGTAGAAGTCTTCCTGTCTCGGCTTGCCGACGACGGTCGCGGGATAGATCGCGTCGCGCCGATGGGCGAGATACTCGACCTCGAAGACGGGGTAGCCGTGCCGCAGCGAGTAGTAGCCATAGTGGTCGCCGAACGGGCCCTCGGGCCGGCGCAGCTTTGGCGGCACGCGGCCGACCAGCGCGAACTCCGCGTTCGCCACCAGCGGGTGCGGGCCGGGTCCGGGGCACAGCGGCAGGCGCTCGCCGGCGATCAGCGAGGCGAGCAGCAGCTCCGGCAGGTTTTCGGGCAGGGGCGCGATCGCGGCGAGGATCAAGGCCGGCGGCCCGCCAAGGAAGACGCTGACGGGCAACGCTTCGTTGCGGCTCTCGGCCGCGGCGTGGTGAAAGCCGCCGCCCTTGCCGATCTGCCAGTGCATGCCGGTGCTGCGCGGGTCGTGGACCTGAAGCCGGTACAGGCCCAGGTTGGGCGCGCCTCGTCCGTCGGGCGGCTCGGTGTAGACGAGCGGCAGCGTCAGGAAGGGGCCGCCGTCCTCCGGCCAGCAAGTGAGCGCCGGCAGGCGGTCGAGGCGCACGTCGCGGGTCACGATCTCGGTCACCGGTCCGGCGCGCCGTTGCGAGAGGCCGACGCGGAGCAGATCCCCGGCCACGTCGCGCGCGCCCCACAGCTTGGCTGCCGTGGGGGGCAGCAGCGACTCGGCCAATTCGACGAGACGGCGGATCAGCCGCCCCGGCCGCTCACCGAAGGCGAGCTCAGCGCGTTTCGCGGTGCCGAAGAGGTTGGTGACGAGCGGGAAGTCGGCGCCCTCGACGTTCGTGAACAGGAGCGCAGGGCCGCCCGCGGCGATCACGCGCCTGTGGATCTCGGCCGCTTCGAGCCGGGCATCGACCCGGACGTCCACCACCGCGAGCTCGCCGTCGCGCTCGAGCCGGTTCAGGAAGCTGCGGAGATCCGGGAAGCTCATGCGCTCAGCAAACGCATTCTAGCGGCGCGCGCGACCTGGTCGCGTGTCCCGCTGCGTTTGCTCGTTTTACGATCTCCAACCGGCGCTTGCCCAACAGCGCCCCGCGTGGGGCGCCCCGATAGACCGGCTCGGCGGCGTCCTCGGAGGCCCGTTCCCGCGCTCGCTCGATGCGCTTCGCGTTCACGCGAAACAGTATTGCCGAAAAAAAAGGGCGGCGTGCGGCCGGGCTTCGCCACGAGCGAGATCGTGGTCCGTAGACTACGAACTGCTCGACCTGGACCGGCTCACCGCAGCGGAGCGAAGCTGAAGGCTGCGTGTATAGTGCTCGCGATGGGTGGCTCGAAGGCGCGCGGCCAAGCCAGCAGGCTCAAGACGGTGGCGAGCTGGGTTCTCATCGTCGCGATCGCCGGGCTCGGGACGTATCTAGTGTGGACGGTCCGCCGTGCCAACGAGCTCTACTCCTTCCTGAAGGACAGCGGTCGTGGCTGGACGCACCGGGTCTTTCGGCCCGACGCTGAATTGGGGTTTTCGCCAGTCCCCGGCGCTACCGGCGGGGACATGCTTCCTTACGGTCCTCCGATTCCAACCCGCTTCGACGAAGACGGTTTCCGTGTGCCGGCGGGTGAAGCCGACGCGTCCGCTCGCCGGCCACTTGTCCTCGCGCTGGGCGACTCCTTTGCCTACGGCGCTGGTTGCCTCGCCGAGGAAGCCTTTCCGCAGTTGGTGGCCGCAGCCCTCAACGGATCCGCGTTGAACGCCGGAAGTCCGAGCTACGGGCTCGCCCAGATGTCGATCCTCGCGCGGCGCCTGATTCCGCGCCATGCCCCGGACTTCGTGCTGGTCCAGTACTCCAACCACCTGGTGCCCCGCGCGCAGTCCGGTACGGGCCTTAGCTTCTTCGGAGCGCTCCCCACGCCAATGTTCGTGGCCGGCGGCGACGGCCTCAAGCTGCGGCCACCCGCCTTCAGCCCCTGGGCGCTGGAGCTGCCGTTGCCGGAGTTCCGGAGGACTCCGCGCGGCGCGCTCGACCACGCCGCGTTCTTGTTCCGGGCCGGGCTGCCGCTGCTGGTCCACGACGACATGGTCCTGGGTCGCATCGAGGCCGAACGCAAGCTCGGATGGGCGCCCGGCCCAGCCGAAAGCGAGCGCATCGTGCAGGCGGTCTATTCCGAGATTGCGGGGCTGTGTCGGGCCGCGGGAGCGCGGATGCTCATCGTTCTGCTCGGGCGCAGCCCCAGTCCGGAACGGCTCGCGGAGTTGCGCAAGAACGCCGTCGTCGTGGACGCGGAGATCGCCCTGTGCCGCGGCGTATACAGTGAATGCCCTCGAGTTCAAGCCGGCCCCGGCGAGGCGTACCTGAGGGCTTACGGCCTGTTTCGCGGCTCGCCGCCCGTGCTGGTGGATTCGCACCCCAATCCCCAGGCTCACGCCATCATCGCCGCCCAGGTCATGGCTGAGATCGCACCGGCCGCTACCGAAGCGCGCTAGAGAAGCGGCGGCTCGCTGCTGAGCAGCGCGCTACTTGAGCAGGAACTCCTGCATGAAGGCGATCGTCGCATAGAACTGGAAACCTCGACTTCAAGGCCCGAGCTTCGCCCGTTCTTTGAACGGATTGAGCACCTTCAACGCTGGCCGCCGGGTGGCAATCTGGGACTCGCTGCACCTCGAGAGCAAGGGTCGAGCTGAGGAGTTGGAGGAGGCGGGCATTCACGCTGCCGGCCGAATTGGGGTAAGCTCACTCGCGAACTGCCGTCCGGGGATTCGCCCTCATTCCCGGGAAGACGTTGGGCGTTCAAGCAGTACCCGCAGCGGTGGAAGGACGCCAGCTTCAACTTCGACGAAGTTCTCTCGAAGTTGTAAGGAAAGCGGCAGCAAGTAGCGTCTGTCCGCCCGATGACGATCTGCGGCCGGCCGCGTCCTGCCATCGGCCGCAGGATTTCTCCATGAAAACACTGTGCGTCGAGCCCACCAACCAATCGAGAAGGAAGCTAGGGAAGCAAAGGCCACGAAAATGACAATCACGCACAGAGAACGCGAAACCCACTCCCGTCGCGAGTTCATTGCTGGCGGAGCGGTAGCCGGCGCGACGCTCTTACTGCCCGGAGCGTTGTCGGCGGCGCCGGAGGGCGGTGATCCCGGTCGACGCACGCGCCTCCGAAGTCCGCGCGATCAAAGCGAGCTGAGTTAGGTGAAGGCATGAACGCGAACCAAACAAACGCACAGAAAGGGACAAGGCACATGAAAACGAAACGCAGGCTTCGCCATTACGGGCTGTCACTGCTGGCGGCGGGCGCGGCGCTCCTGTGCGCCGTTGCTCCGGCACAGGCGCAGCAGAAGAAACCCAACATCCTGGTCATCTGGGGGGATGACATCGGCAACCAGAACATCAGCTACAACAGCCGGGGCATGATGGGCTACCAGACACCGAACATCGATCGCATCGGCAAGGAAGGCGTGGCCTTCACCGACTACTACGCGCAGCAGAGCTGCACCGCCGGTCGCGCGGCCTTTATCGGCGGCTCCGTTCCCCTGCGGAACGGCATGTTGAAGGTCGGCCTGCCCGGCGCGAAAGAAGGCTGGCAGAAGACGGATGTGACGATGGCCACGGCGCTGAAGGCCCAGGGCTACGCCACCGGCCAGTTCGGCAAGAACCACCAGGGCGACCGCGACGAGCATCTGCCTACGATGCACGGCTTCGACGAGTTCCTCGGCAACCTCTACCATTTGAACGCCGAAGAGGAGCCGGAGAATCTGGATTATCCGAAGAACCCGGAGTTCCGCAAGAAATACGGCCCGCGCGGCGTGTTGCATACCGGGGCGGACGGCAACGGTGGTCAGAAGATCGAGACCACCGGTCCGCTCACCATCAAGCGCATGGAGACCGTTGATGATGAAACCGTCGCTGCCGCGAAGGAATTCATCACTGCGCAAAACAAGGCGGGCAAGCCATTCTTCGTCTGGTGGAACGGCACACGCATGCATTTCCGCACCCATGTGAAGGCGGAACATCGCGGTATCTCCGGGCAGGACGAATACAGCGACGGCATGGTCGAGCACGACATGCACGTCGGCGAACTGCTCAAACTGATTGACGACCTCGGCCTCGCCAACGACACCATCGTCCAGTATTCCACCGACAACGGTGTGCATTACAACACCTGGCCCGATGCCGGCACCACCCAGTTCCGCAGTGAGAAGAACACGAACTGGGAAGGGGCCTACCGCGTCTCTGCATTTGTGCGCTGGCCCGGCCATTTCCCCGCTGGCACCACGCTCAACGGCATCGCGGCGCACGAGGACTGGCTGACCACCTTTTCGGCCGCCGCCGGCGCGCCGGACATCAAGGAGAAACTCCTCAAAGGCGTGGAACTCAACGGACGTACCTACAAGAACCACCTTGATGGCTATAACCTCCTCGACTACCTCAGTGGCAAGTCGAAGGAGTCGCCGCGCCAGGAGTTCATCTACGTGAATGACATCGGCGAGATCGTCGCTGCCCGCGTCAGGGACTGGAAGGTCGTCTACATGGAAAACCGCGCCGAGGCCATGCCACTGTGGCGCGAGCCATTCGTCGAACTGCGCGCCCCGCTGCTCTTTAACCTGCGGCGCGATCCGCTCGAAAAAGCCCAGCACAACGCGAACACCTA
>CAYTWT010000249.1:0-24196 GCA_964442185.1 uncultured Acidobacteriota bacterium | reverse complement strand
GACGCGCAAGAAAGGCCCGTTTCGGCTCGCGAAAGAAATCCGGGCTTTCGGGATAGAATCGCGGCGTTTCAGTGGAATCAAGAGTACGGCCATGAAGTGTCCGAAGTGTGAGTCCGACGTCTCGGATTCGGCCGACCTCTGCTTCAACTGTGGCCACGCGCTGCGGACGTCGAAGACCCTGATCCGTGGCTCGCTCGTCGACGGTCGCTTCGAGATCCTGGCGCCGCTCGGCAAGGGCGGCATGGGGATGGTCTACAAGGCCCGCGACCACAAGCTCGAAGAAACGGTCGCGATCAAGGTGCTCCGCTCGGACGTGAGCAGCGACCCCGACATGGAGCGGCGCTTCCGGACCGAAATCCGCCTCGCGCGCAAGGTGCGCCACCGCAACGTGTGCGGGATCCACGAGTACGGGGATGAAGGCGGGCTGCGTTACATCGCGATGGAGTACATCGAGGGCGTCGACCTGCGCAAGGTGCTGGTCGAGCACGGCCCGCTGCCCGTGGAGCAGGCCTTCGACGTGTGCATCCACGTGGCCGAGGGTCTGCAGGCGATCCACGACGTGGGCATCGTGCATCGCGACTTGAAGACCGCAAACCTGATGCAGGACAAGCTCGGTGTCGTGCGGCTGATGGACTTCGGCATTGCCAAGCAACTGGGGGCCGAGGCCACGCTCGGGGCCACGGCGACCGGACTCGTGGTCGGCACCCCCGAGTACATGAGCCCGGAGCAGGCGCAGGGTGGCAAGGTCGATACCCGCAGCGACATCTACGCGATGGGCATCGTGGCCTTCGAGCTGTTCACCGGCCGCGTCCCCTTCCGGGGTGAGACGCCGCTCGCGACGATCTTCAAGCATCTCCAGGAGCCGCCGCTACTCGAAGGCCCGGGCGCGCCCCCGCTGCCGCCGCCCGTGGTCCCGGTCTTGCGGCGCGCGCTCGAGAAGAAGGCCGACAACCGCTACGCCACGGCCGGCGAGTTCGCCCACGCGATGGCCACAGCCCGCGACGCCGCGGGCATCGCGCCACTGGCTCCCGGGCCCCAAACGCCCAGGCCGAGCAGCGGAGTGACGCCGCTGCCGATGGCCACGCTGCTTTCGAAGCCAGGCACGGGCGCTTTGCCCCGCCCGTCGACCGGAGCGGTGGCTGCGCCCACGCGGATTGCGCCCACGCGGATCGCGGAAGCGCCGCCAACCCGGATCGCCGAGGCTCCCTCGACGCGCGTACTCGACAGCCCGCGGCCGACGGGCAGGAGACCGGCCGCTTCGGCCTCACGCATGCCGCTGTTCGTCGTCGTCGGCGCGGCTGCCGTGCTGCTGCTTGGCGGCGGCGTCGCCCTGTTCACGCTGATGCGCGGCACGCCAGCCCCGACGCCGAGCCCCGAGCCGACGTCGGCGCCAGTCGCCGGCGTGACAGGCGCCACTCCGTCGACACCCGCCGCCTCCGCTGCCGCGGGCACGCTGGTGATCGATGCGCTCCCCTGGGGCGAGGTGATCGAGGTCGTCGATGCGCAAGGCCGCCGTCAGAAGCTGCCAGAGGCGCACGATACGCCGCTGGCCCTGAGCCTCGCGCCGGGTTCCTACACGATCGAAGTCAAGAACCCCGGCTTCGGATCGCAGAAGGCCACGGTCAGCGTGCGCGCCGCCGACGTCGCGCGCAAGACGCTCGAATTCCGCCGCGTGGACGCGAGCGAGTACCTGCGCCGGAGCGGGCTCTAGGTGCGGCGCGTCGCCGGCCTGGTGCTGCTGCTGGCGCTCAGCCTTCCCGGAATGGCGCGGGCCGACTACAAGGACTCCTTCCGCAAGGGCATCGAGGCTGTGGACCGGAAGCGCTGGGACGACGTGGCCCGCTACATGAAGGAAGCGATCGCCGGCAACCCCACGGAAGGCGAGCGCATCAAGCTCTACGGGCTCCGTTTCGAGCTCTACTTCCCGCATTTCTATCTGGGCGCCGCCTACCTGAACCTCGGCAATTGCGATGCGGCCGTGAAGGCCTTCGAGACTTCACGCTCCCAGGGCGCGATCCGCTCGACGCCCCAGTACGCCGAGCTGGTTGACGGTCTCAAGTCGTGCGAGGGCCAGGTCACGACGAAGCCGACGACCCCGCCGCCTCAGACCACGGTCCCGAAGCCAGTCGGCCCGGATCCAGCAGCGGTAGCCGCTGCCGCCCACGCCGCCGAGGCTGCGCTCGCCCGCGCCGACGAATCCGCGCGCGCGGTCGCAAGCCTTTCGTCCGATGCGCTGCTCAAGCCGGTCTGGAGTCAGGAGCCGGCGCTGGGCCGCGCCGAAGCCGACGGCAAGGACGCAGTGACGGCGGCCCGCGCGAAGTTCGACGCGGCCCGACGCGCCTCCGACCTCGCCCAGCTCGCCGAAGCCCGCGATCTCGCCGCGCGCGCGGGCGAGCGACTCGACGCCGTGCGCCAGGCCGGCGAGCGACGGCGCGACGCGCTCCGCGTCGCAGCGACTCCCTCGGCTCAGCCGGGGCCGACCACCACCGTGGCGGCGTCCGGCCCGAGCCCGGAGCTCCTGAACGGCGCCAAGGCCTACTTCGAAGGCCGCTACGAAGAGGCGTTGCGCTATCTCAGCCAGGCCCAGGGCCAGCCGGCGCGCGTGATGGCGCACAGCTACTTGCTGCGCGCGGCCTCGCGCTTCGCGCTGTTCCGCGCCGGCGGCGAGAAGGAAACCCGCCTGACGCAGGACGCGGCCCAGGATGTCGCGGCCTGCCGCAAGGCCGATCCCAGACTCGCGCCGGACCCGAACTACTTCTCTCCCGCCTTCACCGCGTTCTTCAAGAGCCACTGACCTTCGACGCGGCTACCTCGCGCTCTGCGTCAGCGCGGCGATCAGAATGGCCAAGACGGAGATCGCTCCCCAGAAGACGGGTTGCGGTTGTTACCCTTGCCTATCGGGAGCGCCATACCCGGGGGTGCCGCTTGGCGTGAATACAGCCGACCACAAGCACTGCTTCAGCAACGATGCGGTAGTACAACCCGTAAGGGAACTTCGGCAAGAGGACGCGACGAGTGTTCCTGTAGACGACGGCGTAACTGAGCGCTCCGGTCTCCAAGGCTGCCACGGCCACGTCGAGAGCGTGCCGGAAAGCCGCTCCCAGGCCCGCTCGCTGCGCCTCGTACCATCGAAAGGCCTCGTCGACGTCCGCTTCAGCCGCGGCCGTGAGGAGGACCGGCCTCACCGCGACCCGAGGTCCTCCCTGACCTCAGACCAGGGGCGGCCAAGCAGCCGACCGGCTCGGATGTCCTCTTCGAGCGCGTCCAAACGCCTGCCTAGCTCCGCACGCTGTGCGTCTGTCAGCGGAATATCAGCGGGATGCTGGCTGAGACGCTCCCAAATCTCGTCCAACAACTCAAGCTGCTCCTCGGAGGAGAGAGCGTCTAGGTTGATCGCGGGGTGTGCCATGAAGCTATTCTAGTCGTCGACGCGCAGAACAGCCAGGAAAGCTTCCTGCGGGATGTCGACCGTGCCCACGCGCTTCATGCGCTTCTTGCCTTCCTTCTGCTTCTCGAGCAGCTTGCGCTTGCGGCTGATGTCCCCGCCGTAGCACTTCGCGATCACGTTCTTGCGCAGCGCCTTGACGCTCTCGCGCGCGATCACGCGCGAGCCGATCGCGGCCTGGATCGCTACCTCGAACATCTGGCGCGGGATCAACTGGCGCATCTTCTCCACCAGGGACTTGCCGCGGGCGTAGGCCGTCTCGCGATGGACGATGAGCGACAACGCATCGACCGGATCGCCGTTCACCAGGATGTCGAGCTTCACGAGCGGCGAGACCCAGTAGCCCGTGAACTGGTAGTCGAGCGAGGCGTAGCCTTTCGAAGCCGACTTCAGCCGGTCGTAGAAGTCGAGCAGGATCTCGTTGAGGGGCAGCTCGTACTCGATCATCACCCGTGTGGTCGTGATGTAGTGGATGCCCTTCTGGATGCCGCGCTTGTCCTGGCACAGTTTCAGGATCGAGCCCACGAATTCGTCGCCCGTCAGAATCGTGGCCGTGATGATGGGTTCCTCGATCGACTCGATCGAACCCGGATCGGGCAGCCGCGCGGGAGAGTCGATCTCGATCACCTGCCCGTTCGTTCTCTTGACGCGATAACGCACCGAGGGCGCGGTGATCAGCAACTCGAGGTTGAACTCGCGCTCGAGGCGCTCCTCGACGATCTCCATGTGCAGCAGGCCCAGGAACCCGCAGCGGAAGCCGAAGCCGAGCGCGGTCGAGGTCTCGGGCTCGTAGAAGAACGAGCTGTCGTTGAGGCGCAGCTTCTCGAGCGCGTCGCGCAGCTCGGCGTACTGGTCGGCGTCCACGGGGTAGAGCCCCGCGAACACCATCGGCTTGATCTCCTTGAAGCCGGGGAGTGGCTCGGGTGCTTGGTGCTTCGCATCGGTGAGGGTGTCGCCGATCGCGACGTCGGAAACCTTCTTGATGCCCGCGACCACGATCCCGACCTCGCCGGCGGCGAGCGACTCGACGGGAACCGGCTTCGGGGTGAAGACGCCGAGGGTCTCGACCTCGTAGGCGCCGCCTGAGGCCATCAGCTTCACCTTCATCTTCGGCTCGAGCCGGCCGTCCACGACGTGGACCAGGATCACCACGCCGCGGTACTGATCGAACCAGGAGTCGAAGACGAGGGCCCGCAGCGGCCCGTTCGGCTCCCCGTGCGGCGGCGGCACGCGCTGGACGATTGCCTCGAGAATCTCCTCGATGCCGAGGCCCTGTTTGGCCGAGGCCAGGATCGCGTTCGACGCGTCGATCCCGATCACGTGCTCGATTTGTTCCTTGGCCTTCTCCGGCTCGGCCCCCGGCAGGTCGATCTTGTTCAGGACCGGGATGATCTCGAGGCCCGCGTCTGCGGCGAGGTGGGCGTTCGCCAGCGTCTGCGCCTCGACGCCCTGGCTCGCGTCGACCACGAGCAGCGCCCCCTGGCAGGCCGCGAGCGAGCGCGAGACCTCGTAGGCAAAATCCACGTGCCCAGGGGTGTCGATCAGGTTGAGGATGTAGTCCTCGCCATTCTTCGCCTTGTAGTTGAGGCGCACCGAGTGCTGCTTGATCGTGATCCCGCGCTCGCGCTCGAGGTCCATCGAATCCAGGAACTGCTCGCTCATCTCGCGCTGGGTGAGGGCACCGGTCCGCTCCATCAGCCGGTCGGAGAGGGTGGTCTTGCCGTGGTCGATATGGGCGATGATGGAGAAGTTTCGGATGTTCTTCATGGATCGGGGCTTGGCCTCCCCGCTGGCGCTCTTCGGGAGGTTCCAGAACCCTTTATTCTAGCCGGAATTCGTCGCCGGCCCGGCGCCCGACGACGACCCAGTCGACCCGCGGCCGGCCGAAGAAGAGGCCACGACCCTGCGCATCGACGCGCCACGACGGCTCGAGGCGCAGCAGGCGATCGGCAAGGGCCGTGAACAACCGCTCGGCCCGCTCGCGCGCGGCATCAGCGTCGTGGCAGGCCAGTAGCAGCGCGCCGCGGCCGTTCAGGAACGCGAGCACGAACTCGTCCTCGTCCCGGCTCTCGAAGGCATCCTGCTCCGGCCCCGTGCCGGCAAGGCTGGCGGGCAACTCGAAGATCGCTGTCAGGCGCGGCTCCAGGAACGCGCGCAGCTCCCGAGCGTGAGCCTCGGTGGCGGCCGACTCGAAACGGATTCGGCCCTTTTCCGCGATGCAGGCGTAGCGGGCACCGGTCGCCTCGCGCACGGCGTCCAGAAGCCCGCGCACTTCATCCGAGAGCCGAGCTTCGGACTCGAACACGCTTAGTCGGACTTCCTCACTGCGCCAGGCCGATGATCGCGACCCGCGCCGCGCCCACGACGCCGGCGTCGCCGGAGAGCTCGGCCAGCTTGAAGGCGCAATCGGCGAAGACCTGCGGGAAGGTGCGCCGGCGCACTTCTTCGGCGACCCGGCTCAGCAAGAAATCGCCCGCAGCCGCGACGCCGCCGCCGAGCACGACACGGTCGAGGTTCAGCAGATTGAGCGTGGCGCCGATGCCGATGCCGAGTGCTCGCGCCGATTCCGCGACGATCTCGAGCGCGACGGCGTCGCCGGCCTGGGCCGCTTCGACGATGCTCTTGGGCTCGAGCGCCTGGCCGCGCAGTGCCGACGCCTGGCTGGCGAGGGCCGTCTCGGCGCGCCTTATCCAGCCGGGGATCCCGGCGACCGTCTCCAGACAGCCGCGCGACCCGCAGCCGCACGGCAGCCCGTCGGGTTCTACCTGGATGTGCCCGATCTCGCCCGCGTAGCCGCTGGCGCCGGACCAGATCCGCCCGTCGAGGATGATCCCCGCGCCGATGCCCGTGCCCAGGGAAACGAAGATCTGACGCTCCGAGCCCCGGCCCGCCCCGAGCCAGGCCTCGGCCAGCGCCGCGGCATTGGCGTCGTTCTCGGCAAAGGTGGGCATTCCGATCCGCTTTGCGAAGTCGGCGCCAAAGGCGTAGCCGTTCAGCACGCTCACGTTGGGCGCGACCCGGACCAGGGCGGCGCCCTGCTCCACGATCCCCGGAATCCCGAGGCCCACGGCGCGGGCTCCAGACGGCCCGGCCAGGCTTCGGACGGCCCGCTCGAGTTGCTGCAACAGCGACTCGAGGCTGTCCTTCTCGACCTTCTCGTGCAAACGGCCCTCGACCTTGCCGGCGGGATTGACGCAGGCCCCTTTCAGGAAGCTGCCGCCGATGTCGAGGCCCACGAATCGCAGCGTGCTCGGAGCGCCCATGCCCGGGATGTTCGCCCCAGTAGCCTGGGGGAGTCAACGGCTCGCTCGACAGGACTGAATTCTCGACGCGGCTGCGGCTCATCAGGCGTGGTAGGCCCCGGAGAGGTTGAACGGCGCGAGCTTCGGTGGTAAAAACCTGTACCGGCTCACCCTGAGGTCCGTGACTCGGCCGGAGGAGAAGGAAGCGATGCTCAGGAAGATCCTCGCGGTCGACGATTCCGCGCTGATCCACCAGATGTACAAGCTCTTCCTCTCGCGCTACAAGAACTGCAAGCTGATCAGCGCGATGAACGGTCTCGAGGCCCTGGACAAACTGGCCCAGGAAGAGGGCATCGACCTGATCCTGCTGGACATCAACATGCCGGTCATGAACGGCCTCGAGTTTCTCCAGCGGCTCCAAAAGGAGCCGGCCTATCAGGCGGTGCCGGTCATCATCATCTCGACGGAAGGCAAGGAAGAAGACACGATCCGTGGCCTCAAGATGGGGGCCAAGGGCTACGTAAAGAAGCCGTTTCAGGCTTCGGAATTGCACGGCCTCATCGAGAAGATCACGGCCGCGTAGGTCCTCCGAGGGGGAGCGGCCTCAAATGTCGGATTCCTTTCAGGTCTCGCAGGAGCTGATCGACATCTACCTCGAGGATGCCCGTGTGCATCTCGAGGCGCTCGATCACTGCCTGCTAGCGCTCGAACGCGACGGGGTGGACCCTGGAGTGATCTCGCAGGTGCTCGGACCGTTGCACACGCTGAAGGGCAACAGCGGGATGATGGGCTTCTCCGGCATCAAGGAGTACGTCCACCGTCTCGAGGACGTGTTCGCGCAAGTCGTGGACGGCGGCGTCGTGCTCGGGGCTTCTGCCTTCGACCGGCTGTTTGCCGGGGCGAGTGCCTTGCGCGAGTCCATGGAGCAGGCCTGCCGCGAGAAGGCCGAGGTCAAGAGCCTGGCGGCGGAGAAGGCGGACCTCGAGGCGATGCTCGCCGCTGGCGGACTGAGCCCGCATCCGGGCGGCGCTGGCGGCGCTCGGGGACCTTTGGCGCCGGCCGCGACGGAAGAGCGGGAAGGCGGGAGCGAGGCCGGCGACGGCTCGCTCGCGAAGGCCCAGGGCGCGCGGCGGACGCAGTCGCAGTACGTGGCCCCACGCTCGAACACGGTCCGCGTCGACTTCGTCCAGCTCGACCACCTGCTGAACCTGGTCGGCGAGCTCATCATCTACCGCACCAAGCTCGACCAGGTGGGCAAGCGCGCCGTCCGGGCCGAGGGCGGCCGCAGTTCCGGCCAGGAGCTGCTCGACGCGGTGAACCATCTGGCGGGCGTCTCCCAGCAGCTTCAGGAGACCGTGATGGACATCCGCATGCTGCCCATCCGCCACGTCTTCGAGCGTTTCCCGCGCATGGTCCGCGATCTCGCGCGCAGCCAGGGCAAGGAGATCGAGCTGATTCTCGAGGGCGACGGCACGCGCGTCGACAAGGCGATCATCGACGAGATCGGCGAGCCGCTCATGCACCTGATCCGCAACAGCGTCGACCACGGCATCGAGGACCCGCGCACCCGGGTCGCGCGGGGCAAGACACCGACCGGCACGATCCTGCTCTCGGCCTCACAGGAATCGAACCACGTCGTGATCACGATCATGGACGACGGTTCGGGCATCGACGCCGCCACGGTCAGGCGCAAGGCCGTCGAGCGCGGAGTGCTGAAGGGCGACGAGAACCTCTCCGACCGCGAGGCTGTGCAGATCATCTTCTCCCAGGGTTTCTCCACCCGTGACGAGATCAGCGAGGTCTCCGGCCGCGGCGTCGGCCTCGACGTCGTGCTGAAGTCGATCGAGCGGCTCTCGGGCCTGATCGAGGTCGAGACGGTGCCCGGCGTGGGCTCGAAGTTCATCATCCAGCT
Source organism: uncultured Acidobacteriota bacterium (assembly GCA_964442185.1). Taxonomy (GTDB): domain Bacteria; phylum Acidobacteriota; class Vicinamibacteria; order Fen-336; family Fen-336; genus CADEEV01. Next base: position 15,597 of record CAYTWT010000249.1, on the reverse strand, counting down.
CCCCCTGACCCTGGCCATCATCTCGGCGCTGATGGTGGACGTGCAGGGGCGGACTTACGCGCTGCCGCTCTCCTCGGTCGTGGAAAGCCTCAAGTTCCAGAGCTCCGAGGTGCACCGCATCAACGGCCGCGACACGCTGCGCCTGCGCGACCGCATCATCCCGCTGGTGCGGCTTTCGACCCTGTTTGGCCTGAAGGGCTTCGAGGGCGGGCAGTATGCCGTGATCCTCGGCCGCGGGGACAAGCGTGTGGGCCTCGTGGTCGACAAGTTGCGCGGCCAGCAGGAGATCGTGATCAAGGCGCTCGATCCGGCGGTGTCGGGCGGCGCTGTGCCCGTGGCGGGAGCCACCATCATGGGTGACGGACGTGTGGTGCTGATCCTCGACGTGGCAGCCCTCTTCGAAGGCAAGCGGCAGGCCCTGCTGCACGGCCGGCTCGACCTGCCCACGGCGCTCCCGGGGGCCTGAGCAATGGCGAAACCGACCGAAGGCCGCAAGAAGGGGACCCGCAAGGCGGAGCCGCCGCGGAGCGGCGCCGCCTGGCGCGTCCGCGAGGAGCCGCTCACGTTTCCCGCGGAGATGGTGGGGGGGCCGGGCCGCGCCCGCATCTCCTTACCCTCTTCGGGGCTTGCCGCCGAGATCCTGGCCCGCCCCGATGCGGCGCTCGTCGAATCCCCCTCGCGTTCCGCACTGGTCACCAGCGACGCCGAGCTCGCCCCGGCAGCGGAGACCGGCGCCTCGCGCGTCCACAACCTCTCCTTCTTCGCAGCGCCCATGCGCGAGGAGAAGCAGGCGGTCGAGGCGACCGAGCATCTGGTGAGCTTCTTTCTCGAAGGCGAGGAATACGCGATCGACGTGCGGCTGGTCCAGGAGATCATCCGCGTCAGCGAGATCACCCAGGTGCCGCGCGCGCCAGAGTTCATCAAGGGCGTCATCAACCTGCGTGGCCGGATCATCCCGGTGATCGACCTGAAGCTGAAGCTGGGCCTGGGCGAGGTGGAAATCGCCCGGCAGACGCGCGTGGTCGTGGTGCGCCTGCGCGAGCGGCTCATCGGCCTGCTCGTCGACGGCGCGTCCCAGGTCCTGAAGGTCCCCGTGTCCAGCATCGAGGCGGCGCCGGAGGAGGTGGTGGAGATCGCCGCGAACTACATCCGTGGCGTGGCGAAGCTCGCCGCGCGGCTCCTGATCCTCGTGGATCTCCAGAAGATCCTCGGCGTCGAGTTGCACGAGACACAGGCCGTGGCCGCGGGAACCAATTAGAGGCAGAGGAGTTCCTTGATGAAATCTGTCCGGTCTTCGTTGCTCCTGGCTCTGCTCGGCTCGGCTGCCGCCGCCTCCGCCGCCGAGGTCGCGGTGCTGAAGAGCAGCGACAGCCCGGCCTGGCGTCCAGCCATCGACAGCCTGCGGCGCTCCACCTCTGGCCACGCGCTCACCGAGTACGACCTGCGCGGCGACCGCGCCGAGGCGGAGCGGGTGATCGAGAGGCTCAAAGGCAAGGCCGCGGTCCTGGTTACGCTCGGCCCGCTCGCGGCTCAGGCCGCGAAGGAACTGGCCCCGGAGATTCCGCAGGTCTTCTGCATGGTGCAAGACCCGGCCCGGCTCGGCCTCGTCGGCGTGCCGGGCGTCACGGGTGTCGCATTCTCGATTCCGATCAAGAACCAGCTCGCCGCATTCCGCCTGGTGAATCCGCTGGGCGTCAGGATCGGCGTCGTCTACAACGATGCCAACACGGGCCGGCTCGTCGAGGAGGCCCAGAAGGCCGCCGCGGTCGTGCGCCTCAGCCTGGTTGTCCGTCCGGTCACGTCTGACAGGGACGTGCCCGAGGCGCTGCGCACGCTGCTGAAGGGCGAAGCTGCCGTCGACGCGCTCTGGATTCCCCCCGATCCGACCCTGCTGGGCGACGAGTCGCGGCGCTACCTGCTGGCCGAGACCCTGAAATCCGGCAAGCCGGTCTACAGCTTTTCGGCGGCGCTTGTCTCCGAGGGCGCGCTCGTGTCGAATGGTCCCGACCTCGCGTCGATCGGCGACCAGGCGGGCGACCTCGTGAACCGCATCGCCGGCGGTGAAAAGGGCAAGCTCGAGATGCTGGTCCCGCGCGCCGAGCTCGTAGTCAACAAGAAGATCGCCGACAAGCTCAAGATCGCGATTCCGGCCGACGCGCTGCGCGCGGCCAACAAGGTTCTGTGATGGCCCTCTTCAAGAGTCGAGGCAGATCGATCCGCACGCGGCTGGTGTTTCTCGTCGCCATCGTCTCGCTCCTGATCGGGGCGGTTTCGACGCTGTACGACCTGCTCTCGAGCCGGACCGTGCTTCGCGATCAGCTCGAAAAGCGCGGCCGCTACATCGCCACGAATCTCGCCTACAACAGCAAGTACGGGGTCCTGACCGAAGACAAGCCGCTGCTCGCGCAGTTGCTCGAAGGGGCGATGTCCTCGGTCGCCGGCCAGGATTCCGATGTGATCGGCGCGATGATCCGCGATGCCAAGGGCACGGTGCTCGCGCACAAGGGCATCGGCGTCAGAAATCTGCCCAGCACGGCGGCAGCCAGGCTCGAGGAGCTCGACGGCACGGCCGAAAATGGCGACAGCGTGATCCTGTTCCGTGCGCCGGTGATGACGACCGGGTCGTCGGGCGGCGGCGCCATGGCGGCCGAGCTGGGCCTCAGCGCAGCCTCGGCCGCGCCGGTCGAGGAGCAGAAGGGCGGCGTCGAGATCGTGCTGTCGCAGAAGGCCCTGGACCTGCAGCGGCGCAGCATGCTGCTCCGGACGATCCTGCTGGGCTCGGTGCTGGTGGCCTTTGGGTCCTACCTCGGCTGGTTCTTCATCGGGCGCTGGTTCAAGCCGCTGCAGACCATGGTCGAGGTCGCCGGCGCCGTGGCCAAGGGAGACCTCACCGAGAGCGTCGAGATCGCGAGCGAGGACGAGATCGGCGCGCTCGGGGCGAGCCTCAACGAGATGGTCGGCAATCTGCGCGAGGTCGTGGACAACATCCAGGAGGCCTCTGTCCAGGTGGCGTCCTCCGCCGGCGAGATCTCGGCGAACGCCAAGCTGATCACGCAAGGCGCCCAGAGCCAGGCCCAGGCTGCCGAGGAGACTTCGACCTCCATGGAAGAGATGGCCGCCTCGATCCAGACCGTGGCCGGCAACGCCCAGAGCCTCGCGCAATACGTCGATGAGACGTCGTCGTCGATCAACGAGATGGGCGTCTCGATCGAGCAGGTGGCGAAGTCCTCCGGGACGCTCGCGGCGACCGTGGCCGAGGCTTCGGCCACGATCGAGCAGATGACGGTCTCGACCGATCAGTCCGCCAAGAATCTCGAGACGCTCGCGGAGACGGTCGCCGAGACGTCGGTGACGATCGAGGAGATGACGTCGTCGATCGAGGCCGTGGCCAGAAACGCCGAGGTGCTGAACACCGCCGCCGCGCGCGCGAGCCAGACCGTTTCCGAGATGGCGGGCGCCGTCAACGAGGTGGCCAAGATCGCGCAAGAGGCGGATCGCATCAGCCAGAAGGCGAGCGAGGACGCGCGCACCGGCGACCTCGCGGTGACCACGACGATCCAGGGAATGAGGACGATCTCCGATACCATGGAGAACACCGCCCGCGTCATCACGAGCCTCGGCAAGCGTTCGCAGGAGATCGGCAAGATCCTCGAGGTGATCGAGGAGATCGCCGACCAGACCAACCTGCTCGCCCTGAACGCGGCGATCGAGGCTGCCCGCGCCGGCGAAGCGGGCCGCGGCTTCGCGGTCGTCGCCGACGAGGTGCGCAAGCTCGCCGAGCGTTCGGTCGACGCGACCAAGGAGATCGGCGAGGTGATCCGCCAGGTCCAACAGGAGACCACCGACGCCGTCGACACTGCCAAGGCCGGCGCGGCGGAAACCAAGCAAGGTATCACGCTCGCCGACCAGGCCGGGCTTGCGCTCCGCCGCATCATCGAGTCCGTCTCGCGCTCGAGCCAGTTGATGGCCGAGATCGCCTCGTCCACCTCGCGCCAGTCGAAGGCCAGTTCCGACGTGCTGAAGACCGTGGCCGACATGAACTCGTCGACCGAGCAGGTGACGACCGCGGTGCGCGAGCAGGCCGCCGGCAGCAAGCAGATCCGCCAGGCAACCGAGCACATCAACAAGATCATGGCGCAGGTGGCGTACTCGACGAAGGAACAGGCGGCCGGCGGGCGCCAGGTGCGACTGGCCGTCGAGAACATGAACAAGATCGCCTCGCAGGTCGGGATCGCGACCAAGGACCAGGCCGACGGCAGCCGCCAGATCATCCGCTCCGTCGAGAACATGAACCGGATGACGCAGCAGGTGTCCTATGCCACCGCCGAGCAAAAGCGTGGCGGCGAGCTGGTCGTGAAGGCGATGGAGAACATCTCCGAGATCGCGCGCGACAACCTCTCCACCGTCGAGGAGATGTCGAAGGCTGCCGCGAACCTCGCGCAGCAGGCCGAAAACCTGGCCAAGCTGATCGCGGTCTTCCGGTCGAAGTAGAGGCTGGGAGCACGCCCACGCCTTTGAGCTGCGGGGAATCGCCGCCCTCTCGTGACGGCGGCGTCGCTCCGCGCCTTCGTGGCTGCCGATGAGCCTCGACCTGCAAGCGGCCCTAGAGGCGCTTCGTTCCGGCGAGGAGTCGCTGCGTCGGGAGACGGTCGACCGGCTCGGACGCTCGCGGCTGGCCGAGGCGATCCCGGTCCTGCTCGCGGCGGTCGGCGACGAGAGCTGGCCGGTGCGCCAGGCCGCCGCCGAGCAGCTCGCCGGGTTCGACTCCGAAGCGCTCTTACCCACGCTCGAGAGCGCCTTGCGCAACCACGAGGACGCCGGGCTGCGCAATGCCGCGATGGAGATCTACCTCAAGCTGGGCGGCGCCGCGACCGGCCCGCTGCTCGAGCTCTTGAAAGGCCACGACGACGAGGTCCGCAACTTCGCGGCCGTGATGCTCGGCACACTGCGCGATACCCGCGCGGTCCGGGGGCTGATCGCGGCCCTCCACGATTCGGACATCAACGTCCGCCACGCGGCGGCCGCGAGTCTCGGCCAGATCGGCTCCGCGGAGGCGGTCGGGCCGCTGATCGGGGCGCTGCGCGCCGAGCCCTGGCTCCAGTACTCTGCGATCGGGGCGCTGGGCGAGATCGGCGACCCGCGGGCGACCGAGGCCCTGCTGCCGCTCCTGGAAGACGAGCTGCTGCAAGGACCGGTGCTCGAGGCCCTGGGCCGCGTCGCCGGCCGCGAGGCACTACAGCGGCTGGTCCCACATCTCTACGCCGACAACTCGACCCTGCGCAACCTCGCGATCCGGGCGGTGGTGGCGATCGAACAGCGAGCCACCGAGGGTGGCGAAAGCCTGGACCCGGAGGTGCAGGAGGCGCTGCGCAAGGGGGATCTCGTCGAGCATCTGCTCGCCACGCTCGTCGACGACGACCCGCAGAATCGGCGCACGGCGATCATCACGCTCGGCTGGCTCAGGGAGACGCGTGCCGAGCCGGCGCTGATCGGCCTGTTGGGTGAGGCGAGCTTGCAGGAGTACGTGACGCATGCCCTCGTGTCGATCGGTTGCCGCGACCGCGAGGCCTATGCCGCAGGGCTCGCCCATCCAGACGACGCGATCCGCCAGGGAACCTTGCGGTGCCTCGCGTGGCTCGCCCCGGCCGGCGCCACGGAGCTGATCGCCCCACTCATCCACGACCCCTCGCCAGAGGTACGGGCCGAGGCCGTGCAGGCGATCGGTCGCCTCGGCCACGAGGATGCGCCGATGCTGCTCTTCGAGCTGCTCGGCGACGAGAGCGAGATCATCCAGGAGAGCGCCATGGACGCGCTCGCGCACATCAGCCCGGAGCGGGTGGTGCCACTGCTGTTGCAGGCGCTGGGTTCGAGCGACATGCCGGTGCGGATCCGCGCCGCCGACACGCTGGGCCTGCTGCGCCAGCCCGACACGGCGCCCGCCCTGATGGCGCTCTCCCGCGACCCGCGCGAGCACGTGCGGCGCGCCGCGCTCAAGGCCCTGGGCGAAATCGAGGCCCCCGGCGTTGCCGAGCTGCTGCGCGCCGCGCTCTTCGACGAGTCGAGCCTCGTGAAGCAGCAGGCCGTGCTCTCGCTCGGCAAGCGCCAGGACCTCGAAACCGCCGAGGATCTCGTGCCGCTGCTCGAGGATCCCGACCCGAAGATGCGCTTCGTCACGCTCCGGGCGCTCGGCCAGCTGCGCAGCCCCGAGGCCGTGCCGCGCCTGCTGCCGTTCCTCGGCGACGCGCGCAAGGAGCTGCGCTTCGCCGCGGTCGAAGCGCTCGGCTCGATTCGCGCCCTGGCGGCGGTCCGGCCCCTGGTCGGCGTGCTCGCCGATCCCGACCGGAACCTGCGCCGCGCCGCAGCCGAGAGCCTGGGCGCGATCGGCGATCCGCAGGCGGTGCCCTCGCTGATCCTGGCGCTAGAGGACGATCATTGGAGCGTGCGCTGCGCCGCGGCCTCGGCGCTCGGCCGTATCCGCAGCGGCAAGGCCACTGCCGCGCTGGCTGCGCGCCTCGGCGACGAGGACGCGACCGTGCGCCGTGCCGCCGTGATGGCGCTGGGCGAGAGCGGCGATCCGCGCGGCGCGGTTCGGCTCATGCAGTCCCTGGGCGATCCGGGCTTGCAGTCCACGGCGCGCGAGGCCCTGCGCCAGATGGGTCCCGCGGCCCTGCCGGAGATCGAGCGTAGCTTTCAGGGGGCTAGCCCCGAGGTACGTCGCCTGCTGGTCGATCTCGTCGGCCATCTCGAGGACCGCCGGACCACGCGCTTGCTGCTCGCGGCGCTCGGGGACTTCAGCCCTGAGGTGCGCGCCGAGGCGGCGTCAGCGCTCGGTGACGGCGGCGACCTCGAGGCGCTCCGGCCGCTGCAGGGCCTGAAGTCATCCGACCCCTCAGCCGAGGTCCGCCAGGCCGCCGCCACGGCCCTGCGCAAGCTGCAGCCAAGATAGAGGAGCATGTTTCATCCCTCGGACCACGACGCAGAGCTCTCCGAGGAGGAGTTCAGGCTGCTCCGCGACTTGATCCACGAGAAATTTGGGTTGTTCTTCGACGACGTGCAGCGCGGGACGCTGCGCGCCCGCCTGGCGGCGCGCCTCTCGGCGCTCGACCTGATCTCCTTCGAGGACTACTACCACTACCTCCGTTTCGGCCCACAGCGCATCGAAGAGCTGTCGCGGATGGCGAGCCACCTCACGAACAACGAAACCTACTTCTTTCGCGAGCAGGCCCAGCTGCAGGTGTTCTCCGAGCACGTGTTGCGCTCGCTCAAGGAGAAGAAGGCGCGCGGCGGCGAGCGCACGCTGCGGTTGCTCTCGGCCGGTTGCTCGACAGGCGAGGAGGTTCACACGATCGCGATGATCGTGTACGACAGCGGCCAGTTCTTCTGGAACTGGGACGTGGAGATCGTCGGCATGGACGTGGACGAGGCTGCCCTCGACAAGGCGAGGAAGGGCGTCTACTACCACAATTCCTTTCGCGGCCTTGCCCCCGCCTTGAAGCAGCGGCATTTCAGCAAGGAGGGCAGCGGCGAGAAGGTGAAGGAGCCGCTGCGGCGCATGATCCGCTTCCGGAACGGCAACCTGCTCGAGGCGGCGAGCTATGCGGGTCTGGGCCCCTTCGACGCGATCCTATGCCGCAACGTGTTGATCTATTTCTCCGACGTGATGATCCGGCGCGTGATCGAGCGCTTCTATGACACGCTCGTCCCGGAGGGCTACCTGCTGCTCGGCCACGCCGAGTCGCTGTCCCGGATCACCGACATCTTGACGCCGATTCGTTTCCCGGGTGCCATGATCTACCAGCGCCCGGCGAAGGGCGGGTCATGAGGAAACGCCGGCCGATCCGGGTGCTGGTCGTCGACGACTCGGCTTTCGTGCGCCAGGCCCTGTCGCGCATGCTCGGCGGCGACAGCGAGCTCGAGGTGGTAGGCCTTGCCGTGGACGGCAAGGACGCCATCGAGAAGGTCCGGGCCCTGAAGCCCGATGTCGTGACCCTCGACATCCAGATGCCGCGCATGGGCGGCCTCGAGGCCCTCGAAGAGATCATGGCCGAGAACCCGGTTCCGGTCCTGCTGCTCTCGTCGCAGACCCTCGAGGGCGCCGACGTGACGCTGCGGGGCCTCGAGCTGGGCGCGCTCGACTTCGTCGACAAGACGCGCGTGCAGGGCAACATGAACCTGCTGAACCTCGCTGAGGAGCTGCGGCAGAAGATCCGCGCGGTCCGCCGGGTCCAGGTAGCTCGCCGCCCGCGCCCGATCGTCTTGCCCGATACTGGCCCGGCACTGCTGGCGCTGCGCAAGCCGCGGGCCGACGTGGTGGTGATCGCCACCTCCACGGGCGGGCCGCCGGCGCTGCAGGCGATCGTGCCGCGACTGCCGAAGGACCTGCAGTCCGCGGTGCTGGTGGTGCAGCACATGCCGGTGGGCTTTACGCGCTCGCTGGCCGAACGCCTGGACGCGCGCAGCGGGCTGCGGGTGCGCGAGGCCGAGGCTGGCGACCAGGTCGTGCCGGGCCAGGTTCTGATCGCACCGGCGGGGCTGCACATGAAGGTGAAGCGGCGCGGCTCCGGCGTACGCGTCGTTCTCGACGAGGAGCCGCGCGGCTCACTGCACCGTCCCTCGGCCGACGTGCTGATGGCTTCGGTGGCGAAGGTGTACGGGACGCGCGCCCTGGGCATCGTACTGACGGGCATGGGCTCCGACGGTGTCGAGGGCCTGCGCGCGATTCGCGGCGCCGGTGGTCGCACCCTGGCCGAGAGCGAAGAGACCTGCGTGATCTACGGTATGCCGAAGGTTGCGGTTGAAGCGGGTGTCGTCGACAAGTCGGTGCCGCTCCAGCAGATGGCCGAAGCGATTCTGAGCGCGCTGTAAAGGTAGAATGCCTGGGTGAGTCTCACCGGAAATCTCGAGGATCTGCCCCTCCTCGACATCCTGCAGATCGTGTCCTTCAGCAAGAAGACCGGGTTTCTCACGATCCAGGCCAGCGAAGGCGCGGGGGCGATCGTATTCCGCGAGGGCCTCGTGGTCTCGTCCTTCACCTGGGAAAGCCTGCCAATCGATCCGCGGATCGCGACGCTGGCTCCCGAGCCTCGTGCCGCCCTGATCAAGCAGCGCATCGCCATCGCCCTCGAGCACCTGATCCGGCTGCGTGAGGGCCAGTTCGACTTCAGCCTCACGGAGGACATCCCGAAGCTGGTCGGTGAGCGTGACATCTCGCTCGAGGCGCTCCTGCAGGGCATCAACCCGCAGGAGATGCTGCTCGGCCTGGCGCGCGGCCTCGACGAGGACCGGCGCGATTCGTCGGCGGCGCTCGAGGCCTCTTTCGCTGCGCCCGCGGAGGAAAGTTTCTTAGAAAGCACCGACGACCTGGTCGACGAGCCCGTGGACGACGTGGTCGCGTCGTTCGTCCAGCAAGCGGCACAGGCGCGCGGACCCGAACCCGCTGCCGAGGCTGCGGTGACGCTGGCCCTCGAACCCATGCTGCTGCCTAGCAGGCTGCCAGAGCCTGAAGCGGAGGCTGCGCCCCAGGTCGCCCCCGGACCGGCGCTTGCCCCGCCGCTCGCCAGCTCCGCCAGTTCTCCCCAGTCACCGCCACGCACGATCCTGCTCGTGGACGACGAAGAAGACGTTCGCGGCATCATCTCCGGGCTGTTCAGCATGGTGGGCTACGACGTCGTGGAGGCCGAGGACCCCGACTCGGCGATGAAGCAAGCGGGCAGACTCTCGAAGGCCGGGACACCCTTCTTGCTACTCACGGACCTCGGCATGCCGGCCTCCGGCGGCGCCTCGTTCCAGGGCGGCTTCGAGGTGGTGAAGCGGCTCTGGAAGATGAACCTGCGCCCGCCAGTCCTGATGATGACCGAGAGCCTGTCGCCGTCGCTTCAGGCGCGCGCTCGCCAGATGGGGATCTCGGGCTTCGTCTTCAAGCCGGGGCTCTCCAAACTCGATCGCAAGCAGTTCGAGGCGGACCTGCGCGCCTTCGCCACGCGGCTGGTACAGGACGTGCTGCCCTCGATGACGGCGGGCCGGCGCAGCGACGGGCCGAAGAAGCTGAAGCCCGCGGGCAGCGGCGACTCCGCTTCCCGGCCCCGCTTCGTGGCGCCGCCGCCTTCGGCCGAGGACTTGACGCGCGAGCTCAGCCTGCTCCAGGAGCGGCTCGCCGAGCTGCGCCGCCAGGGCGATCCGACAGAGATCTCGCTGATGGTGATGCGCGTGGCGCGGGAGTTCTTCGAGCGCGGCGTGCTGCTGCTCGCGAAGCACGAGCAGCTGCGCGGCCTGGGTGGTTTTGGCCTGGCTCCAAAGGAACAGAAGCTCGGGCTCATCATCCGCGACGTGGTGATCCCGCTCAAGGAGCCCTCGGTGTTCCGCGACGTGGTGGATGGACAACAGACGTTCGTCGGCGAGCTGCCCGATAGCAAGTGGTCGAGGGCGTTGCTCACCAAGATCGGCAAGTTCAAGTCCGAGACCGTGGTGCTCGTCCCGCTGCTCACCAACCGCGAGACGATCGCAGTGCTGTACGGGGACAACCCCGAGAGCGGCCGCGTGCCGGGCCGGCTCGAGGCCCTCGAGATGTTCATCAACCAGGCCGGCATCGCCCTCGAAAACGCGTTCTTGCAACGCAAGATAAAGACAGCGTCCTAGGCGGATCCCACGGGATCGTGCACCTATCCGCCCCCAGTGGGCGCGGCGTGCACTGGCCACGGGCACGGGGTAGAATCCACCGCACCCGAGGGGTATATGTCGAACCCATCTGAAGATCCGAAGAAGAGCCAGGACTTCTTCCAGATCTTCACCAAAGCGAAGGAGTTCACGGAGCAACTCCTGAAGGAGAACGAGCGGTTGCGCTTCCGGATCGCGCAACTGGAGAGCGCGGGCGGCGCTGCCACGGGCGGCGAAGGTACCGAGCTGGAGCAGCGGATCAAGGACCTCGAGGCCAAGCTTGCCGAGATGGAGGCGCGCTTCAAGCGCGTCGAGGCCGAAAACAAGGAGTTCGCCGACCGCTACATCGAGATCGAGGAGCAGAACAACAACCTCGCGAACCTGTACGTCGCGAGCTATCAGCTCCACTCGACCCTGGACTACCGCGAGGTGGTGCGGATCGTCCAGGAGATCGTGATCAACCTGATCGGCGCCGAGGCGTTCCACGTCTTCATCGTCAACGACAAGACCGGCACGCTCGACCTGGAGACCTCCGAAGGCCAGGTCTCGCCGATCCAATCGGTGGCGCTCGGCGAAGGCAAGATCGGCACGGCGGCGGCTTCCGGCGAGAACTACTTCGCCGACAACGTGGCCGTCCTGGCGCCCTCGCCTTTCGAGGCGCCGCTCGCGGTTGTGCCGCTCAAGATCAAGGACAGCGTGATCGGCGTGATCTCGATCCACAAGCTGCTGGTCCAGAAGACGGCCTTCACCACGATGGACTACGAGCTCTTCACGCTGCTGGCCGGCCACGCGGCCACGGCGATCTTCGCGTCCAAGCTCTACTCGGTGTCGGCGCGGAAGCTCACCACGCTGCAGGGCTTCTTGGACATGATGAAGCAGAAGTAGCGTCCTCGCCCACGCCGCTATAATGCGAGCGGAGGGTCCTGCATGAGGGCGACGACGCTTGGAGAGCTGAAGCGGACCGGGGCCGGTGTCTCGCCCGGCGTGAAGGAAGAGATGCGCCGGAACCTGCTTCGCAAGCTGGGCAGTCGCGAGCGGCTGTTCCCGGGCATCCTGGGCTACGACGAATCGGTCGTCCCGCAGGTCGTGAACGCCGTCCTGTCTCGCCACAACATGATCCTGCTGGGCTTGCGCGGCCAGGCCAAGAGCCGCCTGATCCGCAGCCTGACGTCGCTGCTGGACGAGGCGATCCCGTACGTCGCGGGCTCCGAGATCCACGACGATCCGTTTCAGCCGATCAGCCGCTACTCGCGCGACCTGATCGCCGCGCGCGGCGACGAGACGCCCATCGCCTGGCTCACTCCCGACGAACGCTACGTCGAGAAGCTGGCGACCCCCGACGTCACGATCGCCGACATGATCGGCGACGTGGACCCGATCCGCGCGGCTCGCGGCGGCCACGACCTGGGCAGCGAGCTGACGATGCACTACGGCCTCTTGCCCCGCGCCCATCGCGGCATCTTCGGCCTGAACGAGCTGCCCGATCTCGCGGGCCGCATCCAGGTCAGCCTCTTCAACATCCTCCAGGAGGGCGACGTCCAGATCAAGGGCTACCCGGTGCGCCTGCCGATCGACGTCGCGGTCGTCTTCACCGCCAACCCCGAAGACTACACGGCGCGTGGCAAGATCATCACGCCGCTCAAGGACCGCATCGGCAGCGAGATCCGCACCCACTACCCGACGACGCTCGAACAGGGTGTCGCGATTACCCAGCAGGAGGCCTGGACCGCCCGCAACGGCGAGATCCGCGTGCCGCGCTTCCTGCGCGAAGTGATCGAGGCCGTCGCCTTCGCCGCGCGTCGCGACAAGCGCATCGACCGGCGCAGCGGCGTCTCGCAGCGCCTGCCGATCAGTGCGCTCGAGAACGCCGTGTCGAACGCCGAGCGTCGCAGCCTGCATGCGGCCGAGACGCCGATCGTGCCCCGCATCTCCGACGTCTACGCGGCGCTGCCCGCCCTCACCGGTAAATTCGAGCTCGAGTACGAGGGCGAGCTGGTCGGCGGCGAGAACGTGGCGCGCGACCTGATCCGTGCGGCGGTGAGCGAGACCTTCGGGGTCTACCTCGGGGCGGCCGACCTCAAGGGTGTCGTCGCCTTCTTCGAGGGCGGCGACAGCCTGAAGCTCGAGGAGGACGTCCCCGCCGTGGGCCTCTTGAAGCAGCTCGAGCGTGTGCCCGGCCTGCTCGCGAACCTCGGCGCGCTGGCCGTCTCGAACGCCGATCCCGCCCCGCTGCGCGCGGCCGCGGGGGAGTTCATCCTCGAGGGTCTGTACGCGCAGAAGAAGATCGGGCGCAGCGATGACCGCGGCTTCATGGCTGTCGACAGGCCGGTCGAATCTGAGCTCGATCTCGAGAAGCTCGAGCGCCTGCGCCGCATGAAGAAGCAAGTGAATTGAGCGTCCGGTACCACAAGTACATCGGCGGGCTGTGGGACGAGCTGGACCTCGAGGACCTCCTCGACGGCCTCTCCGACTTCCTGCTGCAAAGCGGCTTCGGCTTCGAGCCGGGGGAGTGGGACGAGAACGACCTGCGCTCGCTCCAGGACGCGATCCTGGATGCGGTGATGAAGCGCGGTCTGCTTTCCGACGACGACCTGGCCCGGCTCATGAACGACGCGCCCTCGATGGAGCGGTTTCTCCAAAAGGCCGTGGAACGCTTGATGCGCGAGGGTTACGTGCGCGCCTCGGATGGCCAGCCATTCAACGATCCCACGGGCGGCGGCGGCAGCTACGGGAGCGCCGGCAAGCCGATCCAGTTCGAGCTGACCGAGAAGGGCAGCGACTTCTTGGGCTTCAAGACGCTCAAGAACCTGCTCGGTTCGCTGGGCAAGTCGTCCTTCGGCCGGCACGACACGCGCGACCTCGCGACTGGCATCGAGGCGTCGGGCCCCTCGAAAGCCTGGGAATTCGGGGACACCTTGAACCTCGACGTCAGCGCGACGCTGCTGAACGCGATCTCGCGCGAGGGGCTCAAGCTTCCCCTCGACATCGACTACAAGGACCTGGTCGTGCACCAGGCCGAGTACTTCTCGTCCTGCGCCACGGTCGTGATGCTCGACTGCTCCCACAGCATGATCCTGTACGGCGAAGACCGTTTCACGCCGGCCAAGAAGGTGGCGCTGGCGCTCTCGCACCTGATCCGTTCGCAGTACCCGGGGGACTCGCTGTCGCTGGTGCTGTTCCACGACTCCGCGGAGGAGGTGCCGCTCTCGCGGCTCGGCAATGTGCGCGTAGGCCCCTACTACACCAACACGCGCGAGGGGCTGCGGCTCGCGCAGCGCATCCTGCAGCGCCAGCGCAAGGACATGAAGCAGATCGTGATGATCACCGATGGCAAGCCCTCGGCGCTGACCGAAGCCGACGGCCGCATCTATCGCAACCCTTTCGGCCTCGACGCGCGTGTCGTGGCGCTGACCCTGAAAGAGGTCGCCAACTGCCGGCGGCAGGGGATCCTGGTCAACACCTTCATGCTCGCGCGCGACTGGGACCTGGTCGCCTTCGTGAAGAAGGTGACGGAGATCTGCCGCGGCAAGGCGTACTTCACGACGCCCTACACGCTGGGTCAGTTCGTGCTGATGGACTTCCTCAACCGCAAGGTCGAGAAGGTCCACTAGGAAGAAAGGCACTGCGCCGCTCGGCCGGGGTCCTCCTCGCCGTCGCCCTGACCGCGCTGGGGGTCGCGCAGCATCGCGAGGCGCACGAAGTACTCCTCGACGGCTACGACAGCTTTTCCCTGCCCGGCTTCGACGCCCACGTCTACGCAGCGATGGCCGACGACCCGGCCTTCTTCACGCTCCCGCCCTGGGGTCATCGCATCCTGGTGCCGTGGCTCGCCAACCTGGCCCCCGGCCCGCCCGTCGACGCCTGGCGGGCTATTTCGTACGCGGCGCTTCCGGCGAGCGGCGGATTGCTGTTTCTCTTCCTGAGGCGCCTCGGCTGCGGCGCCAAGGCCTCGCTCCTGGCCGTGGCGGTGTTTGCGTTCTCGATGCCCGTGGAGTCGGCCGTGGCGTATCCGTTTCTGGTCGAGCCGGTGACGCTCGTGGCGCTTCTCGGCTTGCTTCTGGGCCTCGAGGCCGGGGCGGGAGCGGGTGTCCTCGCCCCGCTCGCCGTGCTGGCGGTCTTGTCGAAGGAAGTGACGCTGTTCTTCCTGCCGGTCGTGTTCTTCGCGCGGCGCGATCGCGACGGCTGGCGTCGGGCGCTCGCGACAGCGCTTGCCGCCGCCGCGCCGGCCGTGCTCGCGTGGGCCGTGCTGCGGCTGTGGTGGGCCCCGGGGGCGACGGCTCCGGAGGGCACTTCGGCCGACGTGCTGTGGCTCGCGCTCTGGCGGCTGATCGAGCGGGCGCCCGACTGGTGGCGGTGGGCGATGCTCGGCGGCCTCACGCCGCTGGCGCTGCTCGGCGCGCTGCGGCCGCAGGCTCGGCCCTGGCTCTTGCGCTATGGCTATCTGCTCGCGGCCACCTGGGCGCTGCCATTCGTCGCGTCGGTGTACACGGCAGCGCCGTCGGTGCCGTTCTTCGGCGAGGACATCCCGCGCCTGTTGCTGTATGCGATGCCGCTGACCCTCGCGCTGGCACTTCTCGCTCTCGACGCTGTGTTGCGACACCTCGGCCCCGAGCTTCCGCCGTCTCGGTTTGGCGCGCCGGCCGCCGCCCTCGGCGCGCTGGCCGCCGTGGGGTTGGCACTGCTTCCGTGCCTGACGCAGGACCCTTATCGGCGCGCCGAGCTGACCGGCCCGCGCGATGGTCGCCTGGTGCTGGCCTTCTGTCGCGAGTCGCTGGCCGAGGCGCGCCGCCTCGCGGCCGGACGCGCGGTCGATCTCGACCCCGAAAGGCGCAGCTTCGTGCCCGGCAAGACCTTGCCGGAGCTCGCGGGTCGGATGCGTTGGTTCCTGAAGGACGGCTTCGGACCGAAGGCCCAGTACGGCGCGGGGCCGGTCATCACGCGCGA
>CAYTWT010000248.1:0-28504 GCA_964442185.1 uncultured Acidobacteriota bacterium | reverse complement strand
GCTCGCCGCCGGTTGCGCCACACACCAGAACTACCTCGACCCGCTCGGCCCGCGCTTCGAAGGCGCCTATGCAGCAAGGTCCGCAGCACCCGGCCGGGAGCTGCGGGTCGTCACCTATAACATCAAGTTCGGGCGCAAGGCCGCGGAAGCTGCTCTGGCGTTGCGAACCCATCCGAGCCTGCGCGACGCCGACATCCTGGTGCTGCAGGAGATGGAGGCGGGCGGCGTCGAGTTCATGGCACGCGAGCTCGGCCTCAACTACGTGTATTTCCCAGCCTCACACGACCCGAAGAACGGCCGCGACATGGGCAACGCGATTCTGTCGCCGTGGCCGATCGAGGAGAGCTGGAAGGTCCCGCTCCCCCACCCCGCGCGCGTCAACCACCGCGCGCGCGCGGCCGTAGCTGCGAGGCTGTGCATCGACGGACTTGCGCTGCGCGTCTACTCGATCCACCTGGGCTCACCGCTGGGAGTCAGCGGCGGGGCACGGCGGGAGCAGGCCGAAACCCTGCTCCGCGACGCAGGGGCGAGCGCCGAGCCGGTCGTGCTGGCTGGGGACTTCAACAGCCATGGCCTGGGCAAAGCCATCGTGGCGGCCGGCTTCAGTTGGCCCACCGAGAGGGTGGGACGCAGCGCCGGCCTGTTCTCATTCGATCACGTCTTCTTCCGGGGCCTGGCGACGCGGCGGCCGTCCACGGCAGGGGTCGAGCGCGGCGCGGACAAGGCCAGCGATCACCGGCCCGTCTGGGCGGTTCTCCCCCTCGACTAACTCGGGGGCTACGGAACCACCAGCTCGAGGCAAACGAGCCTCGCGACGAACAAGCCGGCGGCGATTAAGGAGGCGCCCGGGTCAAGAAGCTGTGCTAACGTGCCGGCCATGAAGCTATCGAGTGGCGTGCGGATCGCACTTGCGGTTCTCGTGGGGCTCGGCCTCGCGGCCCGCGCTGGGGCCCAGGAAGGGCCCCGGGTCCAGCTTTCGCCCTTCGCCGGCTTGCAATACGGGGGCTCGGTCGATGCACTCGACCTCAAGACGACGTATGGCTTCGGCAGCGGGCTCGCCTACGGCGGCACTCTGGACGTGTCGCTGAACGAGTCGTTCCGGCTGGAGTTGCTCTACTCGCGCCAGGACACGGAGCTCAGCCAGGGCTCGCTGCCGAGCTACGACATCGGGGTCGAGCGTTACATGGGCGGCATCCAGGAGGAAAAAGGCGAGAAGGCCCGTTACTTTGGCACGTTGCTGTTCGGAGTCACGCGCTTCGTGCCGAAGGACACGCTGCTCGAATCGCTGACCAAGCCCGCGCTCGGGATCACACTCGGCCTCAAGTTCATGCCAGCAAAGAACCTCGGGTTGCGCTTCGAAACCCGCGGCTTCCTGACCTTCGTTGAAAGCGGCGGCGGGGCGCTCTGCTCGAACGGACGCTGCGTCTTCAACTTCAGCGGCAAGACGTTCTGGCAGGGCGACCTCACGGGCGGCCTGATCCTTGCGTTTTGAGGACTACGGGCTCCTCGCCCTATGATGGGCTCGCACGCCCCGCGCAGCGGGGCCACTCGAAGGAGACGAAGAGAATGAAGACGTTCGCGCTGGCCGTGGTCCTGGCCCTCCCGGGGTTCGCCTCGGCCCAGCAGTCGGTCTCCCCGGCGGAGAAAGTCGACGGCGTCAAGCTCACGGAGCGATTCATCAAGGCCGGTGGCGAGGCGGTCCAGGGCATTGCGGAAGCGAAACTGCAGCTGCAGGCCACACTGGCAAGCTACAACGCCCTTGTGAACGAACTGTCCAAGGACCGGCGCGGCGACTACAAGAAGCTGCAGAAGGCGATCGTAGAGACGAACAAGCGCGTGGCCGAGACGCAGCAGCGGCTGGCGACGATGGACGGGGAGTCCAACGCCTATTTCGACGGCTGGACGGGCAGTCTCGAGAACATCACGAACCCCGCTCTGCGCAAGCGCAGCGCCGACCGGCTGGAGGACAGCGAGAAGCGTTACGCCGGCATCCGGGGCGCGCTGCAACAGGCCCGCCAGGAGTTCGACCCCTTCATGACCGACCTCGGGGATCAGATCACCTACTTCGGCCACGACCTCAACCCAAGCGCCGCCGCTTCCCTCAAGCCCGAGGCGCTCAAGCTGAATGAACGGGCAGAGAAGCTCTTCGCGCTCGCCGACGATGCGATCCGGACCGCGAACGACTACATCCGCGCGCTAAGACCCGAGTAGGTTAGAAGCCCGAGGCGAAGCAGGCGAAGCCCGCTGGACTGGCGGCTGCGTGCGCGCGGACCGAGCACACCGCCTGACTCCGCGTCTGTGTGATGCCGCTGCAGGCTGCTGGCCCGCGGATTGCCACACTCTGAGTAGGGCCCCGGGTTGGGGCAGGACGCGAATGGCCTTCGCCAAGCAATACGAGTCGCAGCGTACAGCGCCAAAGGCGCTGATAGAGATGGACATCGCTCCCCGCCCGATGCTCTTCGCCGCCAGCTCGTCGCGCCCCGCAACATCGCGCATCCTTCGGCCAGGCGCCCCGACAGAGATCCTCCCTCCGCAATTCTTGCGGGCGCACGCCGCCTCCGCGACCCGAGGTCAACCATGACCACTCCTATCAGCAGCGTCGTCAGCGAGGCCTGTCGCTCGGTCGGGAACGACCCGACCCGGCTCCTGGACGTGGCGCGTGAGGTCCAGTCGCGGCTCGGCTGCGTCTCGCCCGAGGCGATCGACGCGATCCACCGCGAGCTCTCGGTGTCGCGTCTGACGGTGCAGAGCCTGGTCTCCTTCTACTCCTTCCTCTCCGAGACGCGCAAAGGCACGGTCGTCATCCGCGTGTGCGACGACGTGGTGGACCGGCTCTCGGGCTACCCGCGCGTGGTTCGGGCGTTCTCCGAGGAGCTCGGGATTCCGCTCGGTCAGACGACGCCCGACGGCGCCATCACGCTGGAGCGAACCGCCTGCATCGGGATGAGCGACCAGGCCCCGGCCGCGCTCGTGAACGACGTGGTGGTGACGGACCTGTCGAGCGACCGGGCGCGCGAGGTGGTGGCCGAGCTGCGGGCGCACATGACCCCGCAGCGCCTGGTGAAGAAGCTCGGCGACGGGAACAACGCACACCCGCTGGTACGGGCGATGGTGCGCAACCAGATCCGCAGCTCCGGCCCGATCGTCATCACCGAGAGCCGCCGCGGCGAGGCGATCCAGAAGGCGGCGGCGATGAGCCCCGCCGAGGTGATTCGCGCGGTGAAGACGGCGCGCCTGCGCGGCCGTGGAGGCGCCGGCTTCCCGACCGGCATCAAGTGGGAGCTGGCGCGCTCCGCGCCCGGCGAGCGCAAGTTCGCCGTTTGCAACGCCGACGAGGGGGAGCCGGGGACGTTCAAGGACCGCGTGCTCCTGACCGAGCTGCCGGACCGCGTGTTCGCGGGCATGACGATCGCCGGCTACGCGATCGGCGCGAAGGAGGGCATCCTCTACCTGCGCGCCGAATACGCCTACTTGCGCAGGTTCCTCGAGGACGTGCTGGCCCGGCGTCGGGCCGACGGGCTGCTGGGCCAACACATCGTTGCCCGCCACTCCTTCGACTTCGACATCCGCATCCAGATGGGCGCGGGGGCCTACGTCTGCGGGGAGGAGTCGGCGCTCCTCAACTCGTGCGAGGGGCTGCGCGGCGACCCGCGCAACCGGCCGCCCTTCCCGGCGCAGCGCGGCTACCTCGGCCTGCCCACGGTCGTGAACAACGTCGAGACCCTGGCCTGCGTGACCCGCATCCTCGAGGCCGGGCCGGGCACGTTCTCGGAGCTCGGCTCGAAGCAGAGCGCCGGCACCAAGCTGCTCAGCATCTCCGGCGACGTGGGTCGTGCCGGCGTCTACGAGGTCCCCTTCGGGGTGAAGCTGCGCGACGTCCTTGGCCTGGCCGAGGGGCGCGACGCCGCGGCGATCCAGCTCGGCGGGCCGAGCGGCCGCATGCTCGGGCCGGCCGACTTCGACCGCACGATCTGCTACGACGACCTGGCCACGGGCGGGGCGCTCGTGGTGTTCGGCCCCGGCCGCAACCCAATCGAGATCGCGCGCATGTACATGGAGTTCTTCGAGGACGAGAGCTGCGGCTATTGCACTCCCTGCCGGGTGGGCAACGTGCTCCTGCGCCGGGGCCTGGAGCGGGTCCTCGCCGGCCGGGGCGAGCCGAGCGATCTCCAGCAGTTCGAGGCCATCGCCCGGACCATGAAAGCCACCAGCCGGTGCGGCCTCGGGCAGACCTCCATGAACCCGGTCTTGACCTCACTCACCAGCTTCCGGCCGCTCTACGAGTCGCTGGTCCAGGAGCACCCGCACCAGTTCCGCCGCTCGTTCGACCTCGAGGGCGCGACCGCCGAGGCGGCGCGGATTCGCGCGGGAGGCGGCAGATGAGCGAAGGCATGCAGCTCACCCTGGATGGCCGCGAGATCGCGGCCGCACCGGGCCAGACCATCATCGAGGCGGCTGACGCCGCCGGGCTCTACATTCCGCGGCTCTGCCACAAGCCGGGCCTCACGCCTTTCGGTGGCTGCCGCATTTGCACGGTCAAGGCCAACGGCCGCGCCGTCGCGGCATGCACCTTCCCGGCCAGCCCGGGCATGGTGGTGGAGAGTGACACCGAGGAGTTGAACGGCCACCGCCGGCTGCTGCTGGAGATGCTGTTCGTGGAGGGCAACCACTTCTGCATGGCCTGCGAGAAGAGCGGCAACTGCGAGTTGCAGGCGCTGGCCTATCGCTTCGGGATCTCGGCCCCGCGTTTCGAGTTCCAGTTCCCGGTGCGGGAGGTCGACGCCTCCCACCCGGACATCCTGATCGACCACAACCGCTGCATCCTGTGCGCGCGCTGCGTGCGGACCTCGCGCGATCTCGACCGGAAGGAGGTCTTCGGCTTCGTGGGGCGCGGCCCCCGCAAGAAGCTCGCGGTCAGCTCGGGGGCCCGGCTGCGCGACACCGACGCGGATCTCACCGACCAGGCCCTGGACGCCTGCCCGGTCGGCGCGTTGCTGCGCAAGCGGGTGGGGTTCGCGGTGCCCGTGGGCCAGCGGCTCTACGACGCGGTCCCGATCGGCACGCGGGCGGAGACCGTCGAGGAGGAACGCACATGAGCAAGCCCCGCATCGCCACTACTTCGCTGTGCGGCTGCTTCGGCTGCCACATGTCGCTGCTCGATATCGACGAGCGCATCCTGGAACTGGCCCAGATCGTCGATTTCGACAAGTCGCCGATCAACGACCTCAAGGACTTCACGGCCCGCTGCGCGGTCGGCTTGATCGAGGGCGGTTGCGCGAACGCCGAGAACGTGCACGTGCTGCGGCGCTTCCGCGAGCACTGCGACATTCTCGTCTCCGTCGGCGACTGCGCCACCACCGGCGGGGTCCCCGCGCTGCGCAACATGGTTCCGCTTCAGGAGTGCCTGAAGGAGGCCTTCGTCGACGGCCCGTCCGTCCACAACCCGAGCGGCCGGATCCCGGACGACCCGGAGATCCCGCTGCTGCTCGACAGGGTCTACCCCGCTCACGAGGTGGTCAAGATCGACTATCACCTGGCGGGCTGCCCGCCGAGCGCGGACACACTGTGGCAGGTCCTCACGGCGCTGCTCGGAGGGCGGACCATCGACCTGCCCTACGCGCTCATCAAGTACGACTGAGGTTGAACATGGCTAGCGAGGGCAAGCGCATCGTCATCGAGCCCCTGACGCGCGTCGAAGGACACGGCAAGGTCACGATCCTGCTCGACGAGGCGGGCAAGGTCGCCCGCGCGCGGCTCCACATCGTCGAGTTCCGCGGCTTCGAGCGCTTCATCCAGGGCCGGCCCTACTGGGAGATGCCGGTGGTCGTGCAGCGCCTGTGCGGCATCTGCCCGGTCAGCCACCACCTGTGTGCGGCCAAGGCGGTCGACCGGATTGTGGGCGGCGAGAAGCTCACCCCCACGGCCGAGAAGATGCGCCGCCTGATGCACTACGGCCAGACGCTGCAGTCCCACGCGCTGCACTTCTTCCACCTGGCCTCGCCCGACCTGCTCTTCGGCTTCGACTCCGACCCCGTCGCGCGCAACGTGCTCGGGGTGGCCGCCAAGCACCCGGAGCTGGCGCGGCAGGGCATCCTGATGCGGAAATATGGCCAGGAGATCATCAAGGCCACGGCGGGCAAGAAGATCCACGGGACGGGCGCAATCCCTGGCGGCATCAACAAGAACCTCAGCATCGCGGAGCGGGACGAGTTGCTGCGGGACCTGGACCAGATGCGGGCCTGGGGCCAGGCCTCGGTGAAGATCGCGCGCGACTACACGCTCGAGCACCTCGAGATGCTCGGCGGCTTCGGCTCCTTCCCCTCCAACCACATGTCGCTGGTCCGGCACGACGGGGCGATGGACCTCTACGACGGGGGCCTCCGCGCGGTCGACGCCGACGGCAAGGTGATCTTCGACCACGTGGACCCCCAGTGTTACCTCGAGTACATCGCCGAAGATGTCAAATCCTGGTCCTACATGAAGTTTCCGTTCATCCGGTCGCTCGGGCCGGAGCACGGCTGGTACCGCGTCGGCCCGCTGTCGCGGGTCAGCGCGTGCGACTTCATCGACACACCGCTGGCGGAGGCGGAGCGCCGTCAGTTCAAGGTCGTCTCGGGTGGCAAGCCCAGCTCGGTGACCATGGCCTACCACTGGGCGCGCATGATCGAGTTGCTGCACTCGGTCGAGAAGATCGACGAGCTGCTCCACGATCCCGACCTCCAGGGGCGGGACCTGGTGGTGACCGGCGCGCGCCGGAGCGAGGGCGTCGCGATCATCGAGGCGCCGCGCGGAACCCTCTTTCACCACTACCGCGTGGACGAGAACGACCTGGTGACGATGGCGAACCTGATCGTCTCGACCACCAGCAACAACGAGGCGATGAACCGCGCGGTGGAGAGCGTGGCCCGCCAGTTCCTGGACGGCCAGACGATCACCGAGGGGCTCTTGAACCACGTGGAGGTGGCGGTGCGGGCCTACGACCCCTGTCTCTCCTGCGCCACCCACGCGCTCGGCAAGATGCCTCTGGTGGCGGAGCTGGTCGACGCCGGGGGTGTCGTGATCGACCGGAGGGTCAGGGATTGAGGCCGCGAGTCCTGGTGTACGGCTACGGCAACCCCGGTCGCCTCGACGACGGCCTCGGGCCGGCCCTGGCGCGCGAGTTGTCCGCGCGCGCCCTGGGAGACGAGGTCACGGTCGAGACCGGCTACCAGCTCCAGGTCGAGGACGCCGCGCTCGTCGCGGAGCACAGCGTGGTCGTCTTCGCCGACGCGGACAAAGCCTGCGCGGAGCCGTTCGAGCTGCGCCGGCTCGAGCCACTCCGGGCGCTGGCGTTCTCGACCCACTCGGTCGCGCCCGCAGCCCTGCTGGCCCTGGCGCGGGAGCATTTCGACGGCAAGACGGTGGGATTCGTGCTCGGGATCCGAGGCTACGAGTTCGACGCGTTCGGCGAGGCGTTGTCTCCTGCCGCGCGACGCAATCTCACCGCGGCGGCGGCCTACATGTGCCGGGCGCTGCGGGACGGGAGCCTCGCCAGGGAAGCCGTCTGCGCCGAGCCAGGAGGTGGGCATGTCCGAGGGTAAGCCGCTGATCCTGTATGTGGACGACGACCCGGACTACCTCGAGGTCATGCGTGTGCTGCTCGAGTCCGGCGGCTACGAGATGGCTCAGGCGAGCAGCGGCGAGGAAGGCGTCGAGGTCTACAAACAGCGCCGGCCCGATCTCGTGATCGTCGACCTGATGATGGAGGAGGTCGATTCGGGCACCGCCTTCGTCAAGGAGCTGCGGCTGCTGGGCAATCAGGCCCCGATCTACATGCTGAGCTCGGTGGGGGAAAGCATGAGCCTGTCGGCCGATCACGTGGCCTTGGGCCTGGCCGGCATCTTCCAGAAGCCGATCGACCGCGCCACGCTGCTCGGAGTCATCAAGGCCCGGCTGCGCCGCTGATCGCGCGGCCGGCCGCGGTCCCCTCACTCACTCGTGCAGGGCCGGGAGCTCGAGGCCGAACGTGCTGCCCTTGCCCTTCTCGCTCTCCAGCCAGGTGCGGCCGCCGTGGGCCAGGGCGATGCGCTTGACGATCGACAAGCCCAGGCCGCTGCCCTTCACCTTGGCGGCTTCCGGGTCCGGGCTCGGGATCCGCACGAACTCCTGGAACAGGCGCTCCTGGTCCTCTCTGGCGATCCCGATGCCGTCGTCGCTCACCTCGACCCGCACCCGCGGCGCGCGGTGGAGGACGCGGACCACGATGTGGCCCCCGTCGGGTGTGTACTTGATGGCGTTCGTGACGTAGTTGACGAGCGCCTCCTGCAGGAGGCGTTCGTGGCCGACCACCGGAGGCACCGGCCCCGGGACCTCCAGCACCAGAGAGTGGTGGCGAGCCGCCGCGACGTCCGCGTACTCCTTCACGAGACGGCCGGCGACCTCGGGCAGGCTCACGCGGCTGAACTGCGTCCTGATGATGTCGGTCTCCAGGGACGCCAGGGTCTGGATGCCGGTCATGAACTCGTCCAGCCCACCCAGCCGCCTGAGGCTGCGGTCCAGCCAGTCCCGCTGCCTCTCGGTGGTCTCCCCCGCCAGCCCGCCGCGCATGTTCTCGAGCAGCATGCTCACCGCGCCGAGCGGCGCCCGCAGGTTGTGAGCTGCGATGTGGAGGAAGTCCTTGCGCTGCTGCGACAGGCGGCTGAGCTCTGCGTTGGCGAGACGGATGCGCTGCTCGACGCTGCGTAGCGAGCGGGTCAGCCCCAACAGGAGGAAGGCGCTGAGCCAGAAGAGCATGCCGTGGACGACGATCAGGGTGAGGGCATAGCGGCCCCCGAGCGGCCCGCCTCCCGCCACCGCGCCGGCCGGCAGCGGCGGCGGCGCCAGGCCCGACCACTCGCCCGCGACGAGCGCGATGAGCAGCGCCCAGGCGAGGGCCGTCAGCACCAGCGCGGCGCGGCGCGACAGCAGGATGCAGCTCACGATCACGTGCAGCAGGTAGAAGGCGGTGAACGGGGAGCGGCCGCCCCCCACCAGCCACACCGCGATCGTCAGCGCGAGGAAGTCGAGCACGACCGCGCCGTAGGTCACGGCCAGGAGGCGCGGGAAGACCTGGGCCGGGGCGTCCGGGTATCGGTATCTGCGGAAGAAGGCCCAGGCAACGCTGTTGTAGAGGACGATGCACGCGGCCAGGGCGGCGAAGGCGCGGACGTCGAGGGCCTGCATGCGGAGGACGTGACGTGCGAAGAGGGCGGCGCTGACGGTGGCGACGGCCACCAGCGTGCGCACGCGGGTGTAAACGTAGAAGCTCCGGCCGATCAACTGCCGGTGGTCCGGGTCGGCCCGACTCGTGCTCTCGCTCCCGGCGCTTTCGGACGCAGGGCTGGGAGCGGATCTCATTTCAGCGCTGAGAGTAGCAACTCGGGTCGCCGAAGGAAACCTCGGCGAGGTTGCTCGCGCCGGCCTGATCGTCGGGAACTCGGGGCGTGTCGGCCGCCCGCTTCGGCGCTGGCTCACCTGGCGAGAATCTTGTGCGATCATCAGTCGGACTTACATCCACCGCTGGCTCTAGACGGCTCCGCGGGGCCGCCGCTTTGACCGGAGGAAACCATGAAGAAGCTACTGGCGTCGCTGCTGGTGATCGGAGCGACGTATCTCGCTGGCTACTGGCCGGAGCGCCTCAAGCGGGTGGCGGCCGAGGGAAGCTTCCACGAACAACAGACGCGGCTCGCCGAGGCTCAGGCGAGGGTCCGTGCGGGCGAACTGCTCGGGCGCATCCTCAACCTCGAAGACGCGGTGGTGGCGAGGAACTACGGGCTGGCCCAGGAACAATCGACGAGCTTCTTCGACGCGCTCGGGACCGAGGCCGCTCGCAGCCAGCCTGCTCCCGTGTCGGCGGCGCTGCAGGCCACTCTGACGATGCGTGACGTCGTGACGGCCGCCCTGGTCCGAGCGGACCCGGCCGCGCTCGAGCTCGTCCGCGGGGCGGAGTCTCGGCTGCGCGAGGGGCTCGGGTACGCCCCGCCGCCGAGCGCCACGCCGACAGCGACGCCGACGCCGTCGCCGTGACGGCCGCTGGCTCCCGGCGCCCCAAGCGGTCCACCGCGTGTCCCTGCAACCCCGGCTTTGCCAAACGGAGTCGCCATGAAACGGCGAGGTCGCCAGGCTCTTTGGATGGAAGAGGAAGAAAGGTGGTGCTCGAAGCGATCCTCCGTGGCAAGAGGAGAACCAGCGCCAAGGTGCTCGTGATGAGACGGGCGTAGGGCGTTGGTAGTAGACTACTACCCCTGTCGGTAGTATATTACTACTCAGGAGGTGGCTCGTGGGGATCCCGCTGAAGGTATCGGACGGACTGTTTGCCGTTGCAAAGCACGAGGCCAAGGCCACCGACCGGTCGATCACCGCGCAGGTTGAGCACTGGGCCAAGATCGGCCGAGCCGTGGAAGCGATCGTCGCCCATGACGAGCTGCTCGCCCTCAAGGAAGCGGGCGAGCTGCTGACCCCGGTCTTCCCCTCCAAGATGCGCCGCAAGGAGGTGCACGACACCCTGATGCGCATCATGACGAACGCCGACCGCGAGGCCGCCCGCGCTGCCATCCGCAAGTCGGGTAAGGCGCGCTACGGCACCGATCCAGCCCACCCGGGGATGCTGGTTCAGATCCTGCCGGATCGGACACGGCGCCTCGGGCGGCTGGAAGCACGTCGTTTCGTCGTCGCCGATGAGGGGTCCACCACCTGACGGCGGTCGTCGAGAAGATTGCGGCAATTCTCGAGACAGGACCTGTCCTTGTCTTCCTTGCCGGTCCCAACGGGGCGGGAAAGACCACGTTCTTCAGGACGCTCCTCGAGCCCGCCTTTGGAGATCACCTCCCGTTCGTCAACGCGGATGAGATCGGCAAGATGCTGCGCGGGACCCGGCCAGCCCTGGGTGGCGCGAGTGGCGACTTCGATCGACGGGCGTTCGAGCAGGCGCAAGCGCTTCGCGAGTCGACGTTGGCGCAGGGCCTTTCTTTCTGTACCGAAACGGTCTTCTCGGATACCCAGGGCGACAAGCTCGACTTCCTGCGTCGGGCCCATGCCAACGGTTACGTCGTGTTCCTCGTCTTCATCGGCATCACTGACGCGGAGCTTTCGAAGGCACGCGTCCTCCAGCGCGTCGAGGAAGGTGGGCACGACGTGCCCGATGAGAAGCTCGACGCACGCTTTCCTCGTACACTGGCCAACCTGCGGTTGGCGATCGAGAAAGTCGACGAGGCGTATCTTTTCGACAACTCAGATCCCGACCTCGAACCGTACCGGCCGGTGGCTGTCTATCTCGACGGACGCCTTGAGCTACGCTCCGACCCCATCCCAGGCTGGGCCAAGGGCCTGCCGGGGCTCGATTGACCGAGCTCCTCTGGCGTGTTGACCCTCATGCCACGTCGGTGTGCTTGGCGAAGGCCGAAACGAAGCTGTCGAGCCCCATGTTCATGAGGTAGCCCCACCGGCGCGCAACGGGTGGCGTCTTCCTCCGCGCCCCGGCCAGCGCCATGCGCCCGTGGGGCCCCGCGAAGAACTGCCGCGCACGGCTTCGACGCCGGTCGTGCAGCCGACTCGAGAGAGCAGTGAGTCGGGGATCCCCGCCAAGCCGGCCCGTGAGTTCGAGGAAGAACCCCAAGGCCTGCAGCTCATCGCGGCGCGTCGCCTCATGAACCAGGCGGACGTGGTTGAGCCGCTCCCTCCCTTTCCATAGCACGAGCGGCAGCACCCGAGCGACCGTCGCGTCGTGGTGGGAAAGAACCAAGCCTTCCGCGAGAACCCCCTCCAGGGGCGGCACACGATCCGAGACGACTCGCGAAACCAGCAGAGGCGCACCCGATGCGGCAAGCCAACCCCTGACCTTCTCGGCGCGCTCGGCGGAAAGACTTCCTGAAGTTGTCATCCCCTCCTTGAGGAGCCGCCGCACCAGCTCGGCCTGCGGGTGCTTCTCCTCCGCGCGATAGACGAGCGCAGCGCCGACTCGCTCGCACGCGACCAGGCCCTCGGCGCGCATCGCCTCCAGCTCCCGGTGGGCGGCTGCGAAACTCACGCGCGCCACCCGAGCGAGCTCGCTGACGCTGCCCTCTGCTCGGTCCGCCCAGAGCAGGCGCAGCAGATCGCGGCGGGCCCGGCTTGTCACGAGGTAGGGCAGCAACACGAGCAGAGTTTATCACAATGTTCGATATCTAGACGCCGGGTAGTGGGCCAGTGTGACCGTGAGGCGTGTCCCCAGAGACGAGGGCCGGAGCGCTCGAAACAAGCGCCGCGACGCACCCACTTCAGTCTCAAGGGGAGAAATGGTGCGCCCCGCCCGATTCGAACGGGCGACCTACAGATCAGGCGGGCCGGATCGATGATCGCCGCGCCCATCTCATCCTCGTACCGCTGGACCACGATCACGAGATCGAGCGGCGAGCGCTGATGGATGGCCTCGATCGCGTGAAGGTCGTGCTCGTCGCCCCGCATCACCTTCATCAGCACGAGGTCGTGCTTCTCCGGAATCCTGACGGCCAGGCGCCGCAGGTGCGGTAGGACCCGCTCCAGGCGCGAGGTCCTCCTGCACTCCCGTCCAGGTGTCGATGTCCCTGGTGCCGGTCACGACCCCGTACTCCAGTGCCGCCGCGGCTCCACCGATGATCACGATCTCGACCCGGCGGTCCAGCGCGGCGTCAACTCCCTGGAGGAAGTTCCGGAGCTCCTCCGGCGTGTAGATCTTCATGCCACGTGGGTGTGCTTCGCGAAGGCCGAAGCGAAGCTGTCGAGCCCCATGTTCATGAGGTGCCCCACCGGCGCGCAAGGGGAGGATCGCTACTTCCTGTGCGCGGACTTCGCCGCCTACCTGGAATGCCAGCGCCGCGCGGCATGTCGATCCTGAACGTGGCCGGCATGGGCAAGTTCTCGTCGGATCGGACGACGCGACAGTACGCCGATGAGATCTGGGGCGTTCGCGCCGTCGAAGTTCCCCGGCCACTGTCGACGTCCTAGCCGTCGCCCGTCGGGTCCAGATCGCGACAGCTGACCCTCCTGTCGAACGCTTTTCGCACGTTCGACACACGAGCGTCACTGACCCGGCCGATACTTCACGGGTCCGGCCGCGGCAAGTCGAGGCCGAACTTCTCGGAGGAATGAACGATGAAGCAGATTCTGGACGCGCCCCGCCTCGGCCGTGCGGCCGTGGCGGCAGTCATCATCCCGATCGGGGTGCTCAGCCTGAATGTAGACAAGGTCGCGGCATTCGTGACCAGCATCATTCCCTACGCAGAGCCGGTCGGCACAGACTACGAGACCCGGGCGCTCTTGAGCGTCGGTGACCACGTCCCGGAGTCGAGCGACCCGGCGAAGGAATACCAGATGATCGGGATTCCGGACGGTCTGGGCGCGCACGCCAGCTCGCGTGGCAGGGTGACGCTCTACATGAACCATGAACTGGGCAACAGCGTGTTGTCGGAGCCAGTCATCGGGGAGCCCCGGAACCGGGGCGCGTTCGTCTCGAAGTGGATCCTCGGACGTAACGGCCAGGTGCTTTCGGGCGAACGGGCCTACGACACGGTCTACATCGATGACACGCTCGTGGGCCCCGCCGCGGCGGAGGACAACAGCACGCGCGGCTTCGGCCGCTTCTGCTCGGGCTCGCTCGCCGGCCCTGCCGAGGGCTTCGACCGCTACATTTACTTCGCGAACGAAGAGAGCGGCAACGCGGACACCTTCGATGGCAAGGGTGGGCTGTCGGTGGCTATCTTCGACAACCAGGCCCACGGCTTGACGGACCTCGGCCACTTCCCGTGGGAGAACACGCTCGTTCAACCCGGTTACGGACGCTGGACGGTCATCATGGGGATGGAGGACGGGCCGGCAAACCTGAATCCCGCCGTGGAGAACAGCCAGCTCTACATGTACGTCGGCGAGAAGAGCCGCAAGCACGGCGCCACGGTGCTCGAGCGGAACGGCCTCGTCGGCGGAACGCTCTACGTGTTCCGGTCCAAGGATCCGGCGAAGAACAGCGAGGCGCCGTTCCAGTCCGGCAGCATCCAGGGCGAGTGGGTGGTCATTGCGGGCGCCGACGGAATGACCCAGGCCCAACTCGAAGCCGCCAGCGACGCCGTGGGAGCCATGACGTTCGCACGGCCCGAGGACGGCACCTTCAACCCGCGCAACCGCGATGAGTACTTCTTCGTGACCACCGGCGGCGCCGCCCCCGGCGAGAACGTCCTCGGGCGTGTGTACTCGCTACGGCTCAACGCGCACCATCCGGCCGGGTCGGCCTCGCTAGAGGTACTCGTCAACGCCGACGCGGTCATTGCCGGCGGCGGCGATGCCCCGATCAGCCCTGACAACGTCGACGCGAGCCATCAATATCTGATGGTTCAAGAAGACGGCACGGCCCAGAGCCGTTTGGTCATGGCCTCCAAGGGTCGCGACGGGAGAATCTGGCGCTTCGACCTCACCGGCGGGCTGGGGATCGACGCCTCGTCGGCGACGCCGGTCGTCGAGCTTGCGCCCCCGGGCCGCGATGGCGTCGCGGTCGGCCCTGGCGTGTGGGAGACCAGCGGGATCATCGACACCGGTTCGCTCTTCGGCTTCGGGTCGTGGCTCTTCGACGTGCAGGCTCACGCGCCCACCGCCGCGCCGGCGCTCAACAGCGTCGAGGATGGGCAACTCCTGTTGCTCGTGCGCAATCGTCGAGGTCACGACGACGACGATAGATGATGACGACGATCGTGGGGGGAGAGACTAGCCTTCAAGCGTCGCAGCACGTTCTCCCGACGCGGGCGGCCTTCGAGGCCGCCCGCCCCCGCGGGGGCTGCCGGCTTGTCGCGGTTTCGTCATGGGAACGGGGTAGCCTCCGGGTCGCGAGGTGATTGCCGAATGCTGTGCAATCTCCTTCGATTGTTGAGCAACGTTCATCCCTTCGCGTCTGGTGGCGTGCTCGCGGAGAGGCAAAATGAGGCGTTGCGTCGTCTGGTGCCCTCAAGGCACGAGAGGAATCCATGAAGCCAGAGAATCGGGTCACTGAGTACCTGAGCGAGGTGCCCGCGAACGTGCCCGCTGGCCACGTCGTCGTCCACGACCGTGTGAAGTCGGCACGCAGACTCGGCAGGCTCGGCGTTCACGGCTTTCGCGCATGGCTGGAACCGGTGGGCACCGCGGACCGGGAGCCCTGTCCTTGCCCGTGGGCCCCGGAACTGGGCGGACACTCCCGGCTCATCCTAACTGTTTCAACCGGAGGCGAGGACATCCCGCTTCAAGCCGGCACCAGACGGAGACAGACAGACCGCCGGGGGACCACACCCCTGAGCGACAGCGCGGCCGCGGGCTGATATCAGTCCGGGGCGCGACCCCGTCGATGAAGGTGACCCGGCTCTTGCAGGAAGCGGTGTTCATGAAGGCGGGGTCGTAGGTCATGAGCCCGAAGTCGTCGGCCGAGACCTTCATCTGGCGAAGGTCGATGGCTTTGATGGTTCCGTGTTCGATGGGAAGCTCGTAGCTCTTTCCGGTCCGATTGTCGGTGATGCTCAACGTGTCTTTGGACATGAGTGCCTCCTGCGCGGCGGGCCGCCGCGCACACCATGGCTCTTGCTCCGCGTGCGCAACCCGTGTGCCACGAGCCACGTCCGATGGGTTCCGGGCTAAACCCTTGCTGGCATTGCCCATCAGCCATTGAACCCGCACGCCAGGCCCGCAGGAAAGCGCAGGAAGACGGCGCCACCGCAGCGGCCGCGCAGTCCCTTCGTCGGCGCGGGCGAGTTGGGACGGTTCGGGAAACCGTCACGGCCTGGCACGAGGGCGGCCGGCTAGCTCATACCGCATGCGCGAAACCAGTTCTCCCGGAACCGCTCGCACCACGCTCGCACGAACTGACCGAAGGAGCATCCGAGAAATCCCCGACTGTCATTCTAGCGCGGCCCGCTTGGCTAGAAATGGTGCGCCCCGCCCGATTCGAACGGGCGACCTACAGATTCGTAGTCTGTTGCTCTATCCAGCTGAGCTAGGGGCGCACGTGAGGAGCGAAAATTCTAGCCGGAGGGCGGCCGCGGCGCAAGCCGGGCTTGGTGACGCTACTCATATCTCAGCGCGGTGATCGGATCCAGGCGCGCCGCCTTCGCCGCGGGCCACAGACCGAACACCAGGCCGACGCCGACCGCGCTCGCGAGCGCCAGGATCACCCAGAACGGTTGCAGCACGGCCGGGAACGGCGAGAAGGCGTTCACGAGCCAGGCGATGCCGCCGCCCGCCGCGACGCCCAGCAAGCCGCCGACGCCCGTGAGCGTCATCGCCTCGGTCAGGAACTGGGCCAGGATGTCGCGCCGCTTGGCGCCCAGCGCCTTGCGCACGCCGATCTCACGCGTGCGCTCGGTCACCGAGACCAGCATGATGTTCATGACCCCCACGCCGCCGACGAGCAACCCGATCGACGAGATCGCGATCATCACGATGTAGATGCCGCCGGTGATGTTGCGGTACAGGTCGGTGAGCGTGTCCTGCGTGAAGACGCCGAAGTTGTCGGCCTGCCAGAAGCGCAGCTTGCGCTCACGGCGCATGGCCTCGCGTACTTGCTCGACCGCGCTCTCCAGCGCCTCCGGCGAGACCGGCTTGACGTCGGCCAGGATGAAGTCGAAGCGTTCGTCCTTCCTCTGCACCGAGCCGAGCGGCACGGCGATGAAGTTGTCGCGGTTCAGCCACAGGAACTTGCCCTTGCGCTCCATCACGCCGATGACGTGGAAGCGCCGCCCGTCGATCTGGACGTCCTTGTCGAGCGGATCGATGTACGGAAACAGCGTGTCGGCGATGTCGGAGCCGAGCACCACGACGCGGCTGCCGCGCGAGACGTCGAGATCCGAGAGGAAGCGACCCTTCGCCATGTAGATGTCGTGGACCGTCGCATAAGCCTCGGTGGTGCCGAAGATCGAGGCGTCGCGGACGCTCTCGTTGCCGTACTTGATCACGTTGCCGAAGAGCGGCTCCATGGGGGAGATGCCCGCGACCGCCGGCGCGCGCTCCTTGATCGCCTTCAGCTCGCGCAGCGTGATGCCCTTGCGCTTGCGGCGCTCCTCCTCGGACAGGTGCTCGCCGGGGTTCGCGGGCCGGACGAAGATCACCGACGACCCGAAGCCCTCGATCTGCCTGGCCATCGAGAGATTGAGGCCCGCGACGATCGAGCTCATTCCAATCACCGTCATGATCCCCATCACGACGCCGAGAATCGTGAGCGCGGCGCGCAGCTTGTACGCGCGAATCGCGGCGAGGCCGAGCGCCACCGCCTCGCGCATCGCGAACAGCACCGGAAAGCGCGCGGCCACGCGGCGCTTTAGCCCGTGCAGCGCGCTCGCCACGGCTACTCCGCCCGCAGCGCGGTCACGGGATCGAGAGAGGCCGCGCGGCTCGCGGGATACAGGCCAGCCACGAGGCCGACCAGGCTCGACACCACGACCGCCAGCAGCACGGCCCAGAAGCGGATCGGCGCCACGAAATCAGCCGACATGATGTTCCCCAGCACCGCGCCCAGGACCTTGGCGAAGACGATCGCGCCCAGCACGCCCAAGACGCCGCCGAGAGCCGAGAGCATCGCGGCCTCGACCAGGAACTGCCGCACGATGTCGCGGCGCTTGGCGCCCAGGGCCTTCCTCACCCCGATCTCGGCGGTGCGCTCGGTGACCGACACCAGCATGATGTTCATCACCACCACCCCGCCGACCACGAGGCTGATGGCCGTGACCAGGATCGTCGCGATGTAGATGCCCTGGGTCGCGGACTTCCACAGCTCGAGCACGCTCTCCCCGGTCTCGACGTTGAAGCCGTCGGGGTCGGCGTACTCGAGGTGCCGCCGCACGCGCAGCGCCACCCGCGCCTGGTCCTGGGCCTCTTCGAACACGGCCATCGACCTCGCCTCGGCCTGGATCACGATCGAGCGGCGCGAGCCGTAGTGTTTGCGATACAGCGTGATCGGCATCCAGGCGAAGTTGTCCTGGCTCTCGCCGAAGACGCTGCCCTTGCGCTCGGCCACGCCCACGACCTTGTAAGGCCGGCTGTCGATCGTGATTTCGCGCCCGAGCGGCTCCATGCTGCCGAAGAAGGCATCCATCAGGTCGGCGCCGATCACCACCGCGTTTCTCGCGTTCTCGACGTCCTGGCCGATCAGGTGCCGGCCGGCCAGCAGGTCGCGGATCGAGCCGATGCGGCTGTAGTTCTCGGTGATGCCCATCACCCGCACGTCGCGCTGCAGGGTGCGGCCGTACTTGGCATCGCGGCTGGTGGCGACCATCGCGCCCACTTCGCTGCACAGCCCACAGGCGCGCCTGACCGCCTCGAGATCCTGCATCGTGACGTCCTTGCGCTTCTGCATCTCGACCCATGCGCTGGCGCTCGTGATGATGTCGGGCATCTTCTGGACCGAAAAGCTCCGGGTCCCGAGCTCCAGCACGCGCTCGGCGATGTAGCCGTCGAGGCCAGAGGTGATGGCCACCACCGCGATCACCGAGGAGACGCCGATCAGGATCCCGAGCACGGTGAGAAACGAGCGCAGCTTGCTCGCCCGCAGCGACGACAGCGCCAGCCGAACCGCCTCAGCGAACGGCACCTGGCCCCCTACTTCCGCTCGTCGCTCTCAATTCGGCCATCCCGGATGTGGATGATGCGGTGCGCGTGCTCGGCGACGTCGCGCTCGTGGGTCACGAGGATGATCGTGTTGCCGTCGCGATGCAGCTTCTGGAAGAGGCCCATGATCTCGTTGCCGGTCGTGGTGTCGAGGTTTCCGGTGGGCTCGTCGGCCAGCAGGATCGACGGGCCCATCACCAGCGCGCGGGCGATCGCCACGCGCTGACGCTGGCCGCCGGAGAGCTCGTTCGGCTTGTGGGTCATGCGCGCGCCGAGATCGACCATCTCGAGGGCGCGCCGCGCCTGGGCGAGGCGCTCCTGCTTCGGGATTCCCGCGTACACGAGGGGCAGCTCGACGTTCTGGAGCGCGGAGGCTCGCGGCAGCAGGTTGAAGGTCTGGAACACGAAGCCGATCTCGCGATTCCGCACTTCGGCCAGTTCGTCGTCGTTCATTTTCGAGACGAGCCTGCCTCGCAGCACGTAGTTGCCGCGCGAGGGCGTGTCGAGACAGCCGATCAGGTTCATGAGCGTCGACTTGCCCGAGCCCGAGGGGCCCATGATCGCCAGGTACTCGTTGGCCTGGATGGAAAAGGACACCCCGCGCAGCGCGTGGATCTCTTCGGCGCCCATGATGTAGGTGCGCCACAGCTCTTCGGCGAGGATCAGCGGCCCCGCCTGCGCCACTGCCGGCTCGGCGCTCACGAGCGCTTCTCCTTCTCGGTTTCGATCCTCAGGTGCGCCCTGTCCTTGAGCGTGCGTAGCGTCTTGTAGGAACCAGTCACGATCTCATCACCTTCCTTCAGCCCCTCGGAGATCTCGATCTCCGTTTCGCCCAGGATCCCGGTCTTCACGGGGCGGAAGAGCGCCTCGCCCGCGGTCGCCAGGAACACGCCCTCTTTCTCCTGTACGTCGCGGCGCGGGGCGTCTTTGAGACTCGCGTTCTCGCTGCCGGGAGCCGCCGGCGCATCGGGGTCGACGACCTTGCCTTCCTTGTCCACCTGGCGCACCACCACGGCCTGGATCGGTACGGCCAGGACGCCGCTGCTGTGGGCGGTCACGATATCCGCCGTCGCGTTCAGCCCCGGCCGGAGCGATCTCGGTGGGTCCTCGAGCGTCACGACGACCTTGAAGTCCTTCGCCTGATTTCCGGTGTTGGTCGCCGAGGCCCCGCCCGCCGAGGTGGCGCCGCGCGGGATCGCCGAAGACCCGATCTCGGTCACCTCGCCCTTGATCTCGAGCCGCTCGAGGGCGTCGACGCGGACCGTCGCCGCCTGGCCGAGCGCGACGTTGCGGATGTCGGTCTCGTCCACGAGCACCTCGGTCTCCATCACGGAGAGATCGCCGACGGTCATGATCACCGTGGGTTGGAAGCTCTGCGCGCCGATCACCACCTCGCCCTCCTCCTTGACCAGGCTCGTCACGACGCCATCCATCGGGGCGATCACCGCGGTCTTCTCGAGGTTGTCGCGCGAGGACTCGAGGGCGGCCGCGAGCTGGGCGATGCGACCCTTGAGCGAGGCGACACCTGCCGTGCGCATCTCGAAGTCGGCCCTCGCCTGCTCGAATGCCTGCTCGGACACCAGCCTCTCCGTGTGCATCTTCTGGGTGCGCTCGAAGGCTAACCGGGCGACCTCGAGCTCGGCCCGGGAGCGATCCAGGTCGGAACGCGCCGACTGGACGGCCGCCTGGGACTGCCGCTCGTCGGCGGCGAAACGCGTGGAGTCGATGCGGGCGAGCAGCTGGCCCTGCCGCACCCGGTCGCCCTCCTTCACGTGCAGTCTGGTGATCCGGCCGGAGACGTTGGCGGCGACGTTCACGTAGCGCTTGGGCTTGACCTCGCCCGAGGCCGACACGATCGAGGTGAGGTCGCGCCGCGCCACCTTCTGGGTCTGGACCGGGATCTTCTTGCGGCTCTCCCGCGTGACGTAGTAGCCAACGCTTGCGGCCAGTACGACGACAGCCCCGGCGCCGGTCAGGATCCGGGTCTTGCGGGATGCCATAGGGGTTCCTTCGGGGCCTTGCAGAGTCGCTATCCAGGGCTACGACGAACGCGGGGCCGAAATGTTCAATACCCGAGGTCGCCGGCGCCGGCCTGGAGCCTGCCACGACGCATGCTAGAATCCCGCGTCCTCGAGACGATTCTAGCGCAGCGCGGCCGGAGGCTCTTTGAGCACCCCCAAAATCCTCGTCGCAGACGACAGTCCGCTGGTGCTGCGGATGGTGGAAAAGCTGCTCGAATCCGCGGGCTTTTCGGTCGTGACAGCCCGCGACGGCCTCGAGGCGGTGGAGAAGGCCTTCGCCGAGGACGTGAGCCTGATCATCCTCGACGTGATGATGCCGCGCATGAACGGCTATCAGGCCTGCCGTCTGCTCAAGACCGAGCCACTCACGAAGTCGATCCCGGTCGTGATCCTGACCAGCAAGGACCAGGCCGGCGACCGCTTCTGGGGGCTCGAGACCGGGGCCGATCACTACCTCACGAAGGATGCCGACCCGCGAGGCATCCTCGAGCTGGTCAAGAAGATCGCGACCTCGCCCGAGGGCTCGCGGCCGCACGCTGCTGCGCGCGGCACGAGCCTGGATGCGCTCTCGCGCGTGAACCAGCTGCTCGACCGCAAGCTGTTCGAGACCACGGTCCTGTTGGAGATCGGCGGGGTCACCAAGAGCCTGGTGCACTTCGACGAAACCTTCACATCGGTGATGGGCATCCTCGCGCACGTCGTCGACTTCACGGTCGGCGCCATGGCCTTCGTAAGCGAGGACGATCTCGATGTATTCCTGCTGCTGCATCGCCCAGCCGCCCCGAACGTGATCGAAGAGGCCAAGGCGCGGCTCATGGAGGCGGTCGCGCGCGAACGCTCCGGCGCTCCCTTCACCAAGGTTCAGGCGCGCCTGTTCACGCACGACACCACCGGGCCCGAGGAAACGACCCTGGGCGGCTTCGCGGCCTATCCGGTGAAGACGAGCGGCGAGCTGCGGGGTCTGCTCGCCTTCGGCGGCAAGGCCGCCGCGCGGCTCGCCGGCGAGACCGACGCGTTCCTCGCCACGGCCGCGAACCAGGCCAAGATGGTAATGGAGAACAGCCGGCTCTTCGAGCAGGTGCGCAGCCTCTCGATCCGCGACAGCCTGACCGGCCTGTTCAACCACCGCCACAGCATGGAGCAGGTGGCGCAGGAGTTTGGGCGCGTCGGCCGCTACGAAGGCGGCGTGAGCGTGCTGATGGTCGACATCGACCATTTCAAGGAGGTGAACGACGAGCACGGCCACCAGGCCGGCGACTTCGTGTTGCGCGAGGTGTCGCGGATCCTCAAGGACACGCTGCGCGTCGTGGACTCGCTCGGGCGCTACGGCGGCGAGGAGTTCGTGGCGATCCTGCCGCATACCAACCGCGACGACGCGATGCAGACCGCCGAGCGCCTGCGCGACGCCATCGCCGAGCACCCGTTCCGGGTTGGGCCGCGCGAGCTGCGCATCACGATCAGCGTTGGAGTGGCGAGCTACCCCTCCGATCGCGTCGACAGCTCCGGCGCGCTGATCCGCGAGGCCGACAAGGCTCTCTACCGCGCCAAACAGGCCGGCCGCAACCAGGTCCTCTAGGCGGGCGCGGCTCATCAAAGCGCCCAAACCGCAGCGTCTCGATCCGGCGCGAAGCTTGCGGCGGCTGCCACGATGTAAGATCGGTCGTGATGCGAAGACTGTCGCGGACGCTTCGAGACTTGGGCTTCACCACCGCCCTCGTGACGAGCGCGGCTTGCGGCGGCTCGAGCCGTGCGCCCGAGCCGACGCCGACCATGGCGCCTACGATGCTGCCGACCGCGGCGCCGCTGTCCGCGCCAACTCCGCCGACGACGCTGAAGACTCCGCCGCCGCCGGCCTCGGTCGCGCCCGCCCCTGCGAAGCCCCCGGCCCCGCTGCCGCCCGTGTCGACGACCCCGCCGGAGACACAGGCGCCCGTGGTAGCTGCGACGATCGACCACGCGCTTGTCGCGAGCCACGTCGCCGAGGGCGAGACTGCCTTTTCCCAGGGCAAGCTCGACGAGGCCGGTTCGCGCTTCGCCGACGCGTTAGCACTCGATCCCGGCAACCCGGGCGCCCGCAAGGGCAAGGCCCGTGTCGCGACGACCCGGCTGGGCTTGACGCGGACGCTGGTTCCCGACCTCGCCTCGTCCGAAGGGGCCGAAGGCAAGATCAAGCAGATGGACGGCTTCGAAGACGTCGAGGAGTTGAACGTGAAGCGTGCCGTGCGCGTGCCCGGCCGCGCCGAGCTCGATGGTTCGACCGGCCACCTGAAGCCCGGGGACAGCTACAGCGTCGACATCTACCTGCGGAACCAGTCGAAGAAGAAGAAGCGCAGCATCAAGATCAGCAACGTGAACGTCCACCGCATCGTGAACGACAAAGACTCCCTCGTCACGCTTGCGTGGAACCCGCTCGAGGTGCTGCCCCACCAGCGCGGGCTCGTGGCAACGCTCACGGGCCCCTGGGAGGACGACGTCTCTTCCTGGATCCTGAGCGTCCGGCTGCTTTCCGAGAGCGGCGACATCTACGAGAACCGGCTGGTCTGGAAGTGAGCGTTCCGCTGCTCGACGACCGTGCACGCGTTCCCGCCGACGTCCCGGTGCCGGAGCTGGAGAAGCTGCTGGCCCTCGCCCTGGCGCGAGGTGGGAGCTTCGCCGACCTCTACTTCCAGCACCACCAGACGTCCTCGATCCTGCTCGAGGAGGGCATCATCCGTACCGCCTCGGCCGGCGTGACGTGCGGCCTGGGTGTGCGCGTGATCTCCGGAGAACGCACGGGCTACGCCTATACCGACGATCTGTCGTGGGCGGCGATGGCAAGAGCCGCCTCGACCGCGGCACACATCGCCTCGCACTCGAAGACGCTCCCGCCCGAGCCGGTGTCGCCGGCCCCGGTCGAGCGCCGCTACGGCGAATCCACCGTCGGCGTGCTCGGCCTGACCGACCGCATCGCCATCGTCGAGCGCGCCGATCGGGCGGCGCGCGCCTTCGACCCGCGCATCGACAAGGTGATCGTCTCGCTCGCGGACGAGATCAAACACGTGCGGATCGCCAACTCCGCCGGCAGCCTGGTGGAGGACGCGCAGCCGCTGTTCTCGATCCGCGTCTCCGTGATCGCCGCGGACAAGGGCCTGCGCCGGGAGGGCTCGGCCGGCGGCGGGGGCCGGATCGGGCCCGAGTTCTTCGACGAAAAGCCGCCGGAGTACTTTGCCCGCGAGGCGGCGCGCATGGCGATTACGTTACTCGCGGCGCAGGAAGCGCCCGCGGGGGCCATGCCGGTGGTGCTCGGCCCCGGCTGGCCAGGCATCTTGCTACACGAAGCCGTGGGGCATGGCCTCGAAGGCGACTTCAACCGCAAGGGCACTTCCGCCTTCGCCGGCCGCATTGGCGAGCGCGTGGCGGCGCCGGGCGTGAGCGTCATCGACGACGGCACCATCCCGAACCGCCGCGGCAGCCTGAACATCGACGACGAGGGCAACGTTCCCGGCCGCACCGTGCTGATCGAGGACGGGATCCTGCGCGGCTATCTGCAGGATCGCCTCAACAGCGGCTTGATGAAGGCGGCCACCACCGGCAACGGACGCCGTCAAAGCTACGCCTCGATCCCGATCCCGCGCATGACCAACACCTTCATGCTGGCGGGCCACGACGATCCCCAGGACATCCTGCGCTCGGTGAAGCGCGGGCTCTACGCCAAGAGCTTCGGCGGCGGGCAAGTGGACATCACGAGCGGCAAGTTCGTGTTCTCGGCGACCGAGGCCTACCTGATCGAGGATGGCCAGATGGGAGCGCCCGTGGTGGGCGCGACGCTGATCGGCAACGGCCCCGACATCCTCACCAAGGTCACGCGCATCGGCCACGACCTGGCGCTGGACGAAGGCGTCGGCGTCTGTGGCAAGGCCGGCCAGAGCGTGCCCGTGGGTGTCGGCCTGCCCACGATCCTGGTATCCGAGATCACGGTCGGCGGCACGCGGGCGTGAAGCCTGGGCGCTCGGCCACGCTGGCCCTGGCACTGGCCGCGGCGCCGTGGAGCTTCGGCGAGGACGCGCCCCATTTGCTACTACGGGCGCGCCTTCGCAATCCGCCGACGCTCGCTTCGATCCAGAACCCCGTCTTCCCGGGCTCGATCCCCGAGGGCGACACGACCCGCGTCGGCTCGATCTTCTCCGGCCTCTTCCGTTCCCCGAACGATCCCCCCGATGCGTTCTGGGCCACGATCGATCGCGGCCCCAACGACGGCAAGAACGTGCACGGCGAGTGGCGCACCACGTTTTCCACTCCGGCCTACGCGCCCGCGATCTTCCGGGTCCGCGTGGATCGCGGCAGCGGCGAGATCCGGATCGACAGGACCATCTACCTGCGCACCAAGGACGGCAAGCCGCTCTCGGGCCTGCCGAATCGCGCGGAGGTCGACGAGACACCGTGGGACAGCATGGCGCAGACGCGCCTCGACTTCGATCCGGGCGGCATCGATGCCGAGGCTGTGGTCCGCGCCCCGGACGGCACGTTCTGGCTCGCGGAGGAGTATGGTCCGAGCCTCGTGCACGTGGCCGAGGATGGTCATGTTCTCGCGCGCTACGTGCCCGAGGGCTCCGGCATCGCAGTCACTGGTTATCCCGTGCTCGAGACGTTGCCGAAGCCACTGCACTTCCGTCAGAAGAACCGCGGCTTCGAAGCACTCGCCATCTCGCGCGACGGGTCGAAGCTGTTTGCCCTCGTCCAGAGCCCACTGGCGCACCCCGTGATCGCGGCCAGCGGGGGCTCGCGCATCATCCGGCTTGCGGTCGTGGACGCGGCGAGCGGCAAGGTGATCGGGGCCTACGGGCTCGTGGCAGACGCTGCCGAGGCGTACCAGGGAACGAAGCAGTCCGAAGTGAAGGTCGGCGACGCCGCCTGGGTCAACGATCAAAGTTTGCTGATGGTCGAGCGCACCGACACTCGGGCGCGCGTCTATCTGCTCGATCTTTCGAAGGCCACGAACCTGCTCGACGACCCGATGGCGGCGGGCCGGGAGCTCGAGATCGGCACGCCCGAGGCGCTCGCGGCGCTCGGCATCGGCTTGATCCGCAAGACGCTCGTCGCGGACTTGAGCTCGCTCGTCCCCGATCTCCCCGAAAAGATCGAGGGCCTCGCGATCCTGGATGCGAACACGATCGTCGTCGGCAACGACAACGAGTTCGCGGCGCGGGGCAAGTCGGAGGACAGCCAGCTGTTCTTCGTGCACCTGCCGAAGCCGCTGCCCCTGCCCCCGGTCGACGTGCACACGCTCGCGAGCGTGAACGAGGTGTGGCCCACGCATCTGTCGCTCGACTTGACGCTCGACTTCGCCACGAGGCGCATCCGGGGCACGAACCAGCTGACGCTCGCCTATGCCGAGGGCCCCGCCCCCGCGCATCTCGATCTCGACACCAGCGAGCTGAGAATCGCGCGCGTCGTCGATCCCGGATCCGGTCGCGAGCTCAGCTTCACGCTCGACGCGCCGGTTCGGTTCCTCGGCCGGCGGCTACGCATCGATCTGGGTGGGGCGAGGCCGGCGAGGCTGCGCGTGGAATACGAGACGAGCCCGGGGGCCTCGGCGCTGCAGTGGCTGACGCCGCAACAGACGAGCTCGGGCAAGCTGCCGTTCCTCTTCACCCAGTCGCAGGCGATACACGCGCGCTCCTGGATCCCGTGCGCCGACAGCCCCGGCACGCGCATCACCTACGACGCCGTGGTCCGCGTGCCGCCGGGCACCCGCGTGGTGATGTCCGCCGAACACCTCAGCCACGATCCGGCGCAGGGGCTCTTCAGGTTCCGGATGAGCGAGCCGATTCCTCCGTACCTGATGGCGCTCGCCGCGGGCGAGCTCGGCTTCGAGCCACTGGGCCCACGCACCGGCGTCTACGCCGAGCCCACGGTCCTGGCGCGTGCTGCGAGCGAGTTCCGGGACGTCGAGAAGATGCTCGAGGCGGCCGAAGAGCTGTACGGCCCGTACCCCTGGGGGCGTTGGGACACGATCGTGCTGCCGCCCAGCTTTCCTTTTGGCGGCATGGAAAACCCGCGGCTCACGTTCGCGACGCCCACTATCATCG
The DNA here is from genome assembly GCA_964442185.1 of uncultured Acidobacteriota bacterium. GTDB lineage: Bacteria > Acidobacteriota > Vicinamibacteria > Fen-336 > Fen-336 > CADEEV01. The sequence continues at coordinate 1,830 of CAYTWT010000248.1, read as the reverse complement.
CCGGCGACCGGAGCCTGGTGGACGTGATGGCCCACGAGCTCGCCCACTCCTGGTCGGGTAATCTCGTGACGAACGCCACCTGGTCGGACTTCTGGCTGAACGAAGGCTTTACGACCTACATCGAAAACCGCCTCGTCGAGCGGCTGTATGGCAAGGACCTCGCCGAGATGCAGGCACTCCTGCAGATTCGTCAGCTGCGCAAGGCCGCAGCGGAGAAGCAGCGCGCGCCCGGCGACACGCAGCTCGCCCAAGAGCTGAGGGGCAGGAACCCCGATGACGCCGGGAGCGTCGCCTACGAGAAGGGCTCGAGCCTCCTGCGCGTCCTCGAGAAGCACTTCGGTCGCGAGCGGCTCGACGCTTTCCTGCGCGGATACTTCGCAGGCAATGCGTTTCACAGCATGACCACGGGCCGCTTTCTCGAACTGTTGCGTGCCGGCCTCTTCAAGGACGAGCCCGCAGCCTGGGATGCGCTGCATGTCGAGGAGTGGGTCTACGGGCGCGGCATCCCCGACAATCTCGTCGAGCCGCGCTCGCAGCGCTTCGCGAACACGCGGGCCGCCGCCGAGGCCTTCGTGAAGGCGGGCGCGACCGAGGGTATCCGTGCCGAGTGGCTCACTGTCGAGTGGCTCGATTTTCTGGGTGCTTTGCCCAAGCCGCTCAGCCGCGCTCAGATGGAAGCGCTCGATCGCAACTTCGGCTTCACCACGCGTGGCAACTCGGAGGTGCTGTTCGCGTGGCTCGAGCACGCCGTGGCAGCCAGCTACGAGCCCGCGTTCCCTGCCATCGAACGCTTCCTGACGAGCATGGGCCGCCGCAAGTTCCTGGAGCCGCTCTACGAGGATCTGGATGCGAACCCCAAGACCCGGGACCTTGCGCGCCGCATCTACGCCAAGGCCCGCCCGACCTATCACCCGATAGCGGTAGCCACCATCGACGCGATCCTGAAATGGTCGGCAACTCCTTGAAGGGCGACTCGTCGTGCGGGGCTGTTCACGGTTCCGTCCCGGCCAGCAGCCACTCGCCGCAGGTTTCCAGATATTCGTCGAAATCAGCTGCTGCGGCGTGCGGTTCCGCCCCCGCCGCAAGCATCGCCTCGCGGCTGAAGCTGGTCGTGATCGCGACGCACGTCATCCCGGCCGCCCGCGCCGCTACCACGCCGAGGGGCGCGTCCTCGAAGGCGAGACACCGGACAGGGTCGGCCCCGAGCAGCCGAGCAGCGGCCAGGAACACGTCGGGAAAGGGCTTGCCACGACCGACCTGGCCGCTGCGGGCGATCCGGGTGATGCGGTCGCGAAGGCCCAGTTCGCCCAGCGAGTGAGGCACGTTCTCCGCCGGCGCGGAGGTCGCAATCGCGACACCCACGTCGCGCGCGTCGAGCAGGTCGAGGAGGCGTACGAGGCCGGGCATCGGCACGAGACGTCCGCGCGACAGCTCGCGGTACAGGGACTCCTTCTCGTCCGCGAAGAGGGCTAGCTCCTCCTCGGAGAGCGCGCGTCCCAGCAGGTCCGGAAAAATGTCGCGGTTGCGCCGGCCGTCGAAACGCGTGCGCTGGGCCATGTCGAGCGGCGGCAGGCCGTGCCTTTTCGCGAAGACCGCGAACGCAGCGACATGGACGGGCATGTTGTCGACCATGGTGCCGTCGAGATCGAAGATGACAGCGTCGAAGCTCACGCTCCTTCTCCCGACAGGTTGAAGACGGGCTGCAGCGGGTAGTCGCGCGTATCGCCCCGGTAGAAGACACGCTCCAGGAACAAGCCGGAGGGCGGCGCCGTCAACTCGGCGGCCATCGTCCTGGGCGCTCGCAGGAAGCCCTTCACGTCGTCCTGGCTG
>CAYTWT010000247.1:0-2377 GCA_964442185.1 uncultured Acidobacteriota bacterium | reverse complement strand
CAAAGACCTGCGAAGAATCGCGCCCAAGGCGGCCAAGGGCAAGACGCGCACGGTGGTCAAAGCCGACGAAGACGAAGGCGAGCTGACGGCGGCGGCGCGGCTCATCAAGCGAGTCAAGCAGACCTTCCCTTGGCTCGATGTCGTCGTCGGTGACGCCTTGTACGCCAACGGTCCCTTCCTCACCTGCGTGAAGAACCTCGGTCTCGGCGCCGTCATCATCGCGCGCAAGGAAGGCGACGAACCTTTGAAAGAGGCGCTTCAGATCTGGGGCAATCAGCCTCCGCACAAGCTCGTCGAAGACAAGGAAGCCCGCGAGAGCATCGAGCTGTGGGATTGTCCGGAGCTTGAAACCCTCCAGAGCTACCAGGGCAAGATCCGCTGCGTCCGCGGGCGCGTCACAAGGCTCGCCCATCCCGACAAGCCGCCCAGCACCTGGTGCATCCTGGTCGTGGGCAAGGCGCTACGGCTGGCGCCGGAGAAGGTGTTGGCTGTCGCCCGGGCGCGTTGGCACATCGAGAACACGGGCTTCCATCAGTGGACGACTCGCTGGCAGTTCGACCACGTCTTCACCCACCACGCCAACGGCATACGCGCCCTGTTCTGGCTGTTCTTCGCTGCTTTCAACCTGCTGACGCTCTTCCTCTACTGCCAGCTGCGTAGTTACGGCCGCGACCGGAAGAAGGACGTGACGCGCACCATCAGCCGTCTCGTCGACGAGATGCTGGACGACCTGGTCCTCCTCGACTCGATCGTCTGCGACACCAGCTGAGCCGGCGCCGGACCGCGCGAGAGCGGGCCGCGCGGAGGCACCGGCACCATGCCAGCCCGCGTCGCGGCCCCGGCCAAGGAGGCGGGGCAGCCAAGAGCCAGTCGCGAAACACGGTCACCGCCAAAGCCAGGCATCAGCTTCCTCCTACACCCCTGACCCTCACCGAATGCTACGGGCGCCCGCCCGCGCCTCTGCTCATGCGGAACTCCTGGAATGGCTACGGGGGCGTTGACAACGGACGACGCGCGGGATTATCCTCAGGTTCCTGAGGAGTTGTGCGGCAAAGCTTCGAGCATAACTTGAGGGTGCGCCCTCTTCCGGACGCATGGCCCATGGCCCTTCTTTTCGGCCTTTTTGTGGCCCCGGATGCCTCGGCCTACATCGACCCCGGTTCGGGGGCTCTTCTTCTTCAGGCCGCGATTTCCGGGTTCGTGGGCTTGGTCTTCATCGCAAGACGGTGGATCAAGCGTGTGATCCTGTTCGTCCGGAGCTGCTTCTGGCGGACCCAAGCCTCGCCAGACTAACGTCTCCCCCGCGACGTCTTTCTTGGAGGGATCCTGCCGGCTCCCTCTTCGCGTGCGAGGGCCGTTTCGTCCGTGTCGTCGAGCCCTCAGGGTTCCCCGCGGTCGACGCGCTCTTGAGTTCGAAGCTCTTCGAAAGATGGACTGCCGATCGGCGTCTAGTGGCGACGCGGGAGCTCGACGCCTCCGAGCTCGGGCGGCTGCGACTGGGGCCTGCGAGCGAGGGCCGCAGGATCTTCGAACACGCTCGGATCGAGTTTCCGTCCTACCCTTGCGAGTGGTCCCCGGAACAGCTCCGCGAAGCCGGCCGGCTGACGCTGGATCTCGCGAGCGAGCTCCTCGAAGAGGGGCTCGGGCTCAAAGACGCGTCGGCAACGAACGTTCTCTTTCAAGGCACCCAGCCCGTTTTCGTCGACGCGCTCTCGATCGAGCCTCGGGCCCCGGGCGATCCTCTCTGGCTACCCGAGGCCCAGTTCCACCGGAACTTCACGCTGCCCCTCCTGGCCAGTCGCTACTGCGGCGTCAGCCCCACCCAAGCCTTTACGTCCCGACGCGACGGGATCGAACCCGAGGAGCTCTACGCGATGCTGGGCTGGGGCCACCGGCTGACACCCTCCGCGCTAGCCGCGGTGACGGTTCCTACCTGGCTCGGTCGCTGGAGTTCCGCCGCGAGTCTCGAGCGGGGATCGCCGGCCATCGAACCGGAACGTGCGCGCTTCACGCTGGCGTGGTCGTTCAAGCGGCTCCGGCGACTCTTGGAGCGCGCCGGCGCCCAAACCCCGCGGTCAGCCTGGCGACGCTACGAAGAAGCGAATACCTACTCGCCCGCCGCAGCAGCCGCCAAGGCCCGCATCGTGCGCGAGTCGATCGACCGTTACCAGCCCCGATGGGTTCTCGACGTGGGCTGCAACCAAGGTGCCTACTCGATCCTCGCCGCCGAAGGCGGCGCGCAGGTGGTCTCGATTGACAGCGATCCCGCCGTCATCGGCGCTCTGTGGACACACGCCAAAGCCGCCGGCCATAAGAACATCTTGCCCTTGGTCGTAGACTTAGCCCGCCCGACGCCGGCATTGGGTTGGAGGGGCGC
>CAYTWT010000246.1:0-2521 GCA_964442185.1 uncultured Acidobacteriota bacterium | reverse complement strand
CCGCTCAATATCTGGGCCATGCACACGGTGCTGAGGCAACTCTTCCACGATCCGCTCCAGCTGTTCGACGGCACGGCTTTCTACCCCTACGCACGCACGGTCACGATGTCCGAGCATCTGCTCGCCCCCGCGCTGCTCGGGGCCCCGGTGGCGTGGCTCTCCGGCAATCTCGTCCTGACCTACAACGTCGTCACGCTCTTGACGCTGGCGCTCGCCGGCCTCGGTATGTACTTGCTGGCGCGTGAGGTCGCGGGTGCCGGGCTGCCCGCCTTTGTGGCTGGCCTGTTCTACGCCTTCCATTCCTGGAATGTGAACGAGACGGTCCGTTTGCAGATCCTCTCGAACCAGTGGTTCCCGTTCCTGCTGCTGGCACTGCTGTGGTTCTTCAAGCGGCCCACGCGCCGGAACGCCGCGCTTGCCAGCCTCTTCTACCTGCTGCAGGCCCTGAGCTGCATGTATTGGGGGCTCTACGTCCACTTGTTGATCGCCACAGCGCTCGTGTTTCTTCAGTGGCGGGAACGGCTTCCTCTGCGCCCGCTCGGCAGGCTCGCGCTCGCCTTCGCTCCCGCGTTGCTGCTAGTCGCCTTGAGCGTCGTGCCCTACCTGCAGACCTCCCATGAGTTGGGCCTCGAACGAAGCACGCCGAACCCGCTGCTGATCGAGCGCTACTGGCAGGTCCTGCCGAACAACTGGCTATACGGCGGCCTGCTCGGCACCGCTCGCAGCAACGAGAACGCGGCGCACTTCCTCGGTTTTGCGAGCCTGCTCCTGGCCCTCCTCGGAGCCCTGGCGCCCGAGGCGGCGGACGCGCGCTTCAGGCGTCTCAGGCCCTTCTGGCTGTTCCTGGTCGGGGTTGGCTTCATCCTGAGCCTGGGCCCCGTGATACAGATGGGAGAGCGGGTGCTTTTCCGCGGACCCTACGAGCTGCTCTTCAGCCTGATCCCAGGCTTCAAGAACACGCGCTACCCGGAGCGGTTCTCCGTGTTCCTGGCCCTTGGCCTGGGACCGCTCATCGCCATGGGTCTGACGCGAGCGCGGCCCTGGCTGGGGCGAGCGGGACTGGTGCTGGTCGCGATCCTCGTGCCCCTCGAACACCTGGCGATCCCGGTGTCGCTCTCGGCCCTCGAATCGGGAGAGCGGATCCCTTCGGTCTACCGCTGGCTCAAGGACCAGGACGACATCCACGTCATCGCCGAGGTCCCGTCGGTGCGCTATTTCATGGAACGCGCCGACGCTCGCCTCATGTACTTTTCGACCGTCCACGGGAAGCGCACGGTCGAGGGTTTCACCGGGTACTTCCCCCCGACCTACAGCTTCGTCAAGTGGCGGTTGTTTCATTTCCCGGACCCGGGAAGTGTTGCGTTCCTGGAGCGATTCGGCGTCGATGCCGTGGTGGTGCGACCCGAGAACGGCGTCGCTCCTGAATGGGCGCGAGGGGATCCACGCTGGAAGCTGTATGGCCCGTTCCCCGAAGGTCACGTCGTCCTGAAGCTCGGCAAGGGGCAGCCATTCGAAGCACCGCCGGCGGACTGGCAGACCCTCGCCGAAATCCCTCGGCAGCGCTACGGCGTGACGGCGTCGAGCCCTGGCGCCGAGCGCGCCGCGGACGACGAGCCGCTGACGTCCTGGAGCGCCGGCCGCCGCAAGGAAAACTGGTACAGGATCCGCTTCGACGAGCCGCAGCGGCTCTCCCGAATCGCGATCCAGCTGGACCACAATTCGCAGTTCCCGATTGGCCTCAAGCTGTTCGGCCGCTTAGCCGAAGGCGGCCTCGGCACCATCCGTTTCGACAAGGCTGCCGCACTCGATCGTCTCTTCTCGTCGCTGCTGTTCGAGCCCAGGAATCCCGTTCTCGTGGTGGACTTCGAGGCACAGGAGTTGGCCTCGGTCTCTCTGGAGATCGCGAGGGCCGACCCGTTCGGCCTGCCCTGGACGATGAGCGAGATCCGGCTCTACACCCCTCGCTGAGCTGCCGTTCACGCGTTGCCGAGACCGGCGGCGGCGTGGGCGCCGGCTGGCGATGCCTCGCGACCGGCCGTGGCTGTCGCGCGCTGCTGCGCGTGGCAGCGTAGTATCTGGCCATGCGGCTCTTGCGACCGGCGCTGATCCTGGGCCTGCTGTGGCTCGTCTCCCCAGCAGCGCAAGCCGCCAAAGCAACAGCCTTCGCTTCAGGCAAGGCCGCCAGTGAAGCGCTCGAGAACACACAGATTCAGCGGACCGGCAAGTTGAGCTACAACGGCTGAAAGCCGGTGCGCCGGTGAAGCTCCGTTTCGTCTTCGCAGCCTACGTCCTGGTCGCCGTGGTGGTCACCTACCCGCTCGTCCTGTCTCCTCTCCAGCACGTGATCGGCGCCTCGCAGCCCCCGGGGGAGGCCGTGCCGCCGCTCAATATCTGGGCCATGCACACGGTGCTGAGGCAACTCTTCCACGATCCGCTCCAGCTGTTCGACGGCACGGCTTTCTACCCCTACGCACGCACGGTCACGATGTCCGAGCATCTGCTCGCCCCCGCGCTGCTCGGG
>CAYTWT010000245.1:0-19413 GCA_964442185.1 uncultured Acidobacteriota bacterium | reverse complement strand
GAGATCGACGTTGAAGGGCGGATTGGCCATCACGAAGTCGCACTTGCCCGCGAGGGTGTGCTCGTCCTGGCAGTAGGTGATGGCCTCGGCGATCTTCCCCTCCAGACCGTGGACCGCGAGGTTCATCTTGGCCAGCCGAATCGTGTCGCGGTTCTTCTCCTGGCCGTAAAAGACGACCTTCTTCGCCGTGTCGCCACCCTCGTGCTCGATGAAGTGGCTGGACTGCACGAACATCCCGCCCGAGCCGCAGGCCGGGTCGAACACCACGCCATGATCTGGCTCAATGACGTTGACGATCGTCTGCACGATCGAGGACGGCGTGAAGAATTCGCCGTTGTCGTGCGCCTTCTGGATCGAGAACTTGGCGAGGAAGTACTCGTAGATGCGGCCGAACACATCACCGGTGGCCTGCTTTATCTGCTCGCTGTTGAACAGGCGCATCAGATCTTCGAGCACCTTGGGTTCGAAGATGCCGAAGTCCTTGGGCAGAACGCCCAGCAGTGGCTCGAACGCGGCCTCGATGGCCGTCATGGCGTCGGTGATGAGCTTGGGCAGGTCGGCTCCGCTCGTGGCTGCCCGTTGCATGATTGCGTCGTAGCGGGCCGACTCCGGCAACCAGAGCGCGCGGCGGCGCAGGTAGTCGGCCGGGAGCACCTTGTGCTTGGGCATCCTGCCGGTTGCCTGCTCCTCCTCGATCTGCCGATGCGCGGCCTCGAAGCGGTTGGCCGCATGCCGCAGGAAGATCACGCCCAGCACCGGCATGAAGTAGTCGCTGGAGGTGAGCTTGGAATTGGCGCGGAGGTTGTCCGCGGCCTCCCAGAGGTCGGTTTCGAGCTTCTCGATGTCTTTGAAGGTGTCGTTGGTCATGCGCCTCGTCCGTTCGTGTTCGTCCCTCAGCCCGCAGCCTTGGCCTCGGCCGCATGCTCCCGACCCGCCGGCACCGCCACGGTGAACACCGTCCCCTTGTCCAACTCGCTCGCAACCGTGACCGCAGCTCCCATGCCCTCGGCCAGGTGCTTCACGATCGCAAGCCCAAGACCCGTTCCGCCCAGCTCGCGACTGCGCGCCTTGTCGACCCGATAGAAGCGCTCGAAGATCCGCGGCAAGTGCTCGGGTGCGATGCCGGGCCCGTCGTCCCGCACCTCGAGGATCGCGCCAGCATCGGGCCCCGGCCCAGCCACGATCTCGACGCGGCCTCCCTCGGGCGTGTACTTGATCGCGTTCTCCACGAGATTCTCCATCACGCGCCGTAACCGATCGGCATCGGTCACCACGACGGGCGCGCCGTGTCCGGAGCGCGTGAGCGCGATGGAACGTCGCCCCGCAAAGCCCGCGAAGGAAGCGACGACGTCCTCCACGATCTCGGAAGGCAACACCTCCTCCCACTGCGGCGGCCGCTCTCCCGATTCGAGCCGCGAGAGCTCCAGCAAGTCCTCGACGAGCGCCGCCATGCGATCGGCATGCGTCCGAATCTTGCCGAGAAAACGCTCGGCCCGTTCAGGCTCGGACAGTGCGCCATCCTCGAGCGCCTCGACGAAGCCGCGAATCGAGGTGAGCGGCGTGCGCAGCTCGTGCGACGCGTTCGCCACGAAATCGCGCCGGATCCGCTCCGCGCGGCGTCGATCCGTCACGTCATGGAGGGTCAGCACGGCGCCATGCGGCAGCCCCTCAGCCCCGGGAAAGGCGACCCCGATGAGCGAGAACACGCGCCGCACGTGGCGCAGCTCGACCTCGCGCGAGGTGCGCTCGCCGGTCTTGAGAACCGTCTCGATCACCTCGCCGACCTCGCGCTGCCGGATCGCCTCGAGATAGTGGCGGCCCAGGGGGTCGTCGGTGTCGAGAATGCGACGCAGCGCGTTGTTCGCCAGCACCAGCTGGCCGCGGTGATCGACCGCCAGCAGGCCGTCGTCCATGGCGACGAGAATGGCGCTGGTCCGGGCCCGGTCCCGCGCGTTCTCGGTGAGCCGGCCGCTGAGCTGCTCGGCCGACTGGTTGAGGATGCGGGCCAGCTCGCCGAGCTCGTCGCTCCGGTTGACGCGAATCCGTGCCGCGAGATTGCCGGTCGCGAACTGCCGCGCCGCTTCCATGATCTCCGTGAGCGGTCCCGCAAGGGGCGCCGAGAGCGCCGCGGACAGAAGTGCCGTGATCAGAAACGCCGCGAGCAGCGCCAGCGTGACTGCGCCGCGCAGCTCGCGAACCTGGGCCTCGACCCCGGTCAGCGGCAACGCCACCCGCACGACGCCGACGCTGTGGCCCGCGGCCTTCACGGCCACGGCGGCGTAGAGCATCTCCTGCTGGAGCGTGGCGCTGCGCCGCTGTGAAGACCCGCTTCCGCCCGCGAACGCCTCCTGGACCTCGGGCCGCGCGCCGTGGTTCTCGACCGCCTGCAACGCCTCGCCCGAGAGCGCCGAGTCCGCCAGCACGCGACCATCCAGCGCCACGATGGTCACGCGTGCGTGCACCTCGCGCGCCGCGGCGTCGACCACGGGGTCGAGGGTGGCTGGACCCGCGCTCCGCGCGAGCGGCTCCTCGACCACGCGGGCCATCAGTCGAGCTTCGGCGAAGAGACTCTCCCGTTCGCGCTCGGTGGCCCTTTCACGCAGGCCGGGGCCGACCAGCAGGAGCACGGCGGCGAGCGCCGTGGCCGAGGCTGCGAGCGCCGTGATCGCCATGCGCGTGCGAAGCCTGAGCATGGCGTTAGTCTTCGGCCTCGGCGGAAAGGCGGTAGCCGAGCGACTTGACCGTCAGGATCGCGGGTGCCAAACCCGGCAGCTTCTCGCGCAGGCGCCGCACGTGGACGTCCACGGTCCGCGTCCCCTCGGAATAGCTGTAGCCCCAGACGTTCTCGAGCAGCGACTGCCGCGAGAGCACGCGGCCACTCGCCTCGACGAGCGCCACCAGAAGCGCAAACTCCTTGGCAGTGAGCTTCACGGCCTCGCCCGACCACTTCACCAGGTGTCGCTCGCGGTCTACCTCCAGCGCGCCGAAGACGAGCGGAGCCTCCGGAGCGGCCTTGCGGTCGAGGCGGCGGAACAAGGCGCGGACACGCGCCACCAGCTCCTTCGGGCTGAAGGGCTTCACGATATAGTCGTCGGCCCCCATCTCGAGCCCTACGATACGATCGGCCTCGTCGCCCCGCGCCGTCAGCATCACCACCGGCATCTCGTGGCTGCGCGGGTCGCGGCGCACCTCGGCGCACAGCGCGAGGCCGTCCATGCCGGGGAGTTGCAGGTCGAGGACCAGGACCTGATAGCTCTCGGCCCGGATCCGCTCGAGGGCCTTCCTGCCATCCGCCACCGCGTCGACGCTGAAGCCGTCCTTCGTCAGGTAGTGGACCAGCAGCTCGACGATGTCGGGATCGTCCTCCACCACCAGCGCGCGCCGCATGCTATGGTCATCTTACATGCGCATCGTCGTGGCAGGCGGCACCGGCTTCATCGGCCGCGAGATCGTCGAGCGGCTGCTCCAGGCGGGCGGCGACGAGATCGTCGTCACGTCGCGCGACCCCGGGCGCGGCGATCCCTGGGGCGGCCGGGTCGAGATCGTCCAGGCCTTCGCCGGCGACCCGACGTCGCTGGGCAAGGCCTTCGCACGCGCCGATGTCGTGGTCCAGGCGATCCAGTTCCCGAACCATCCCGTCGAGAACGCCGCAAAGGGCCGCACCTATCTCGAGGTCGACGGCAAGGGCACCGGGGTCGCGGTGCGCGTCGCCAAGACGATGGGCGTGCGCCGCTTCGTGTATCTCTCCGGCGCCGGCGCAGGCCAGGGCCGGCAGGAGCCCTGGTTTCGCGCCAAGGATCAGGCCGAAGCGGCGATCCGCGAGAGCGGCCTCGAGTTCAGCCTGCTGCGCCCGTCGTGGATCTACGGCCCACGCGATCGCAGCATGAACCGCTTCGTCTTCTTCTGTCGCTACCTGCCCGTGGTTCCGGTGATCGGCGATGGCACCACGCCTGTCCACCCGATCTACGTGAAGGACGTGGCCCGTTGCGCGGCCGAGGCCGTGAAGCGTGAGGACGCGAAGGACAAGGCCTTCGATCTCGGCGGCCCCGAGCGGCTCACGATGGACCAGATCCTCCACGCCATCCAGTCGGTCCTGCGCAAGCGCCGGCTGCTGCTGCACCATCCCGCCAGGCTGATGAAGCGATTGGTGCTGCCGCTGCAGATCCTGCCGGAGCCGCTGCTCTCTCCGGGTGCGATCGACTTCATCCTGCAGGAAGTCGAGCTCGACCCGAAGCCGGCGATGGAGTACTTCGGCTTCCCGTTCCGGCGCCTCGAAGACGGCCTGCGCGACTACCTGCGATAGACTACTCGGGTGAGCCAGACGTATTTCCAGAAGGGCTTCAACCTGAAGTCCGTCGTGGGCCCCATCCTCGCCCAGAACTACCACAGCGCGGTCGTGAGCCGCGTGAAGGAGATGGACAACTTCGTTCGCGCGGGCGACCTCTCGCTCAAGCTGGCGCGGGAGTTCGGCTTCTGCTACGGCGTCGATCGCGCGGTCGAATACGCCTACGAGACGCACGAGAACTTCCCCGACCGGCGCATCTTCCTGTCGGGCGAGATCATCCACAACCCCGACGTGAACGGCCGTATCCAGGAGATGGGCATCCGCATCCTCGACGAGAAGCAGGACGCGCTCACGCGCTATGCCGAGGTCGAGGCCGCGGACGTCGTGATCCTGCCGGCCTTCGGCGTCACGGTGGCGGAGATGGAGCATCTGCGCGGCAAGGGCTGCGTGCTCGTCGACACCACCTGCGGCAGCGTGCTGAACGTCTGGAAGAACGTCCACAAGTACGCGCGCGAAGGCTTCACGGCGGTGATCCACGGCAAGCACTATCACGAGGAGACCAAGGCCACGGCCTCGCAGGCGCTCACCCACGCGGGCGGCCAGTACCTGTGCGTCCGCGACCGCGATGAAGCGGCGGCGCTGTGCGCCTTCATCCGCGGCGCGCTGCCGGCAGCCGAGCTGCTCGGCCGCTTCTCGCACGCGGCGGGCGCCGGCTTCGATCCCGAGCAGCACCTGCAACGCATCGGCCTCGCGAACCAGACCACGATGCTGATGAGCGAGAGCCTCGAGATCCAGGAAATGCTGCGCAGCGCGATGCTCGAGCGCTGGGGCGAGGCCGGCCTGCGCGAGCGCTTCCGGGCCTTCGACACGATCTGCTCGGCGACGCAGGACCGGCAGGACGCGGTCCTGAAGATGCTGGCGGAGGGCGGCCTCGACGTGATGGTCGTGATCGGCGGCTACAACAGCAGCAACACCCAGGCGCTCGCCCGCATCTGCGCCCAGAGGCTGCCGACCTTCCACATCCGCGGCCCCGAGGGCCTGGAGCCCGGCGGCGCAATCCACCACCGGCCGGTCGGCGTTCAGCACGACGAGCTGGTCGCCGCGGCCTGGCTGCCTTCGGGCCGGCCCGTCACGGTCGGCCTCACCGCGGGCGCCTCGACGCCCAACAACGTGGTCGGCGAGGTGGTCGAACGCGTGCTCGGCCTGCGTGGCCGCACCAGCGCCGAGCTCGTCTCCGGCTCCCCCGCCTGAGGTGCGGGCCCTGGCCGCCGCCCTGGTGGTGATCGTGGCGATCCTGGCCGGCGCCTCGCTCTATGTCTTCCGCACCGCAAGCGAGATGCCGAGTGCTTTGACGCGAGCCTTCAAGGAAGGCAGCCTCACCACGTCGTTCGTGAGCTACGCAACACAGGTCTCAGCCACGACGCGGCTGCAGGTAGCGAAGGTCGCCAGCGGGGAGAGCTTCGAGCGCAAGGATCAGCTGACCATCCTATGGGGCGAACTCAGCCTGCCCGATGTCGTCGTCGAGGCACGCGCGCCGGTCGAGTACACGTACTACGTCGCCCTCGACAAAGCCTGGAGCTTCGCACTGGACGGGCCGTGGCTGGTGGTGTCCGCGCCGCCGCTCGAGTTTGGCACGCCGGCCCTCGACGTCTCGAAGCTCACGTTCGTGGTGCGCCAGGGCTCGATCCTGCGAGACGAAGCTGCCGTCGTCGAGCAACTCCGCCTCGGCCTGACGGAGCTGTGTCGCCGCCGTGCCGCTGATCACGCGGCACTCGCCCGCGAGCCGGCGCGGCGCAGCGCCGAGGCCTTCGTCGAGACCTGGCTCAAGGACCGCTTTCCGGACGGCGGAGAGTATCGCGCCCGCGTCGTCTTCGAGGGCGAAGGCCCCACGGAGCGGCGGCTTCGTTGACCGCCCTGCGGGCGGGTGCTACCGTCCCGGCCCGCATGCCCCTCCACACCAGAATCCTGCTCGGCCTCCTCGTCGGTGTGGTGGCCGGCGTCGCGGCCAACGGGGCCCTCGGCGGCAACGATCCGGGCGTCGCCTGGGTGATCTCGAACCTCACCGAGCCCGTCGGCGCGCTGTTTCTGCGCGGGCTGCTCATGGTCGTGATCCCACTCGTCTTCTCGTCGCTCGTGCTGGGCGTCGCGGGCATCGGTGACGTGCGCCGGCTGGGCCGCGTCGGCGCGAAGTGCTTCGCCTACACGCTGCTGATCTCGGCGATCTCGGTGCTCATCGGACTCGTCCTTGCCAACACGATCCGGCCGGGCGACCGCATCAGCCCAGGGGTCGCCGACCAGCTCAAGGCGCGCTACGGGACAGACGCGTCGAAGCGCGTCGAGGATCTGAGCAAGGCGGGCGGACCGAAAGAGTCGGCGTTGCTCCAGGCGGTGAAGATGATCGTCCCCGCCAATCCGGTCACGGCCGTCGCGTCCGAGACGCCCCAGATGCTCCAACTCATGTTCGTCGCGCTCGTCATCGGCGTCGCGCTCACGCTGCTCCCCAAGGACAAGGCGGCGCCCCTCGTGGCCGTCCTCGAATCGGTCTATGCGGTAAGCGTGCGGATCGTGGACATGATCATGCGTTTCGCGCCGTTCGCGGTCGCTTGCCTGCTCTTCACCAACCTGGCGCGCTTCGGCATCGACCTGCTGGCGGCCCTGTTCTGGTTCATCGTGACGGTGCTGCTCGGCCTCGGCATCCACATGTTCGGCGTCTATTCGCTCTCCCTGCGGTTGCTCTCCCGGATCTCGCCCCGGGAGTTCTTCCGGCGCACTCACACCGTGATGCTCACGGCCTTCTCCACGTCTTCGTCGAACGCGACGCTGCCCACGGCCCTCAAGATCTCCGAAGAGAGCCTGGGCGTGCCCCGGGAGATCAACAGCTTCGTGCTCACCGTCGGCGCCACGGCGAACCAGAACGGCACGGCGCTCTACGAGGGCGTCACGGTCTTGTTCCTGGCCCAGCTCGCCCAGGTCGACCTCTCGCTGGGCCAGCAGCTGATGGTCGTGTACCTCGCGATCCTGGGCGGGATCGGCACGGCCGGCGTCCCGTCGGGCTCGATCCCGTTCATCATCGCGGTGCTCGCGACCGTCAACGTGAACCCGGGGCTGATCGCGATCGTGCTCGGCGTCGACCGGATCCTCGACATGTGCCGTACCACCTTGAACGTGATCGGAGACCTCACGGCCGCGACCTACGTGGCTCGATCCGAGGGCTACGCGCTCCTCCCGCCGCTGCCGGCCGCCTCGAAGCCGATGGTATAGTCGCCTCCTTGGAGGAGCGTCGATGCTGCTCGAGGGGAAGCGGGGACTGATACTCGGCATCGCGAACAAGCGCTCGATCGCCTGGGGCATCGCCCAGGCCGTTTCCCGTGAGGGCGCGCGCCTCGCCGTCACCTACCAGGGCGAGCGGCTCAAGGAGAACGTCGACGAGCTGGCCGGAGGCCTGAAGGACCCGGTGATCCTGCCCTGCGACGTGTCGAGGGACGAAGACCTGGATGCTCTCGCAGCTTCGGTCAAGGCTTCCCTCGGCGGACTCGACTTCGTGGTGCACGCGGTGGCCTACGCGCTGCGCGAGGAACTCGACGGCGAGTTCCTGAACACCTCGCGCGAGGGCTACCGGATCGCGCAGGACATCTCGTCCTATTCGCTCACGGCGCTGGCAAGACGCGTGGCGCCGCTCATGGAGCACGGCGGCTCGATCCTGACGCTCTCGTACCTGGGCGGCGAGCGGGTCGTGCCGCATTACAACGTCATGGGCGTGGCGAAGGCGGCGCTCGAGATGTCGGTGCGTTACCTCGCAAGCGACCTGGGACCGAAGGGGATCCGCGTCAACGCGATCTCGGCCGGGCCGATCAAGACGCTGGCCGCCTCGGGCGTCCACGGGCTGTCGAGGATGCTCGAGTACCACCGCACACACGCGCCGCTGCGCAAGACGACCGATCAGGGAGAGGTCGGCGACACGGCTCTGTTTCTCGTCTGCCCGCTGTCCCGCGGTGTCACGGGCGAGGTGATCCACGTGGACGGCGGCTTCCACGTGATGGGGATGGCGGCGCTCTAGGCCTCGTGCGCTCTTTCGCCCCCCTCCTGGCCGCCGTTTTCTTCTTGCCGGGTGGGCTTTTCGCCGCGCAAGACGTCCCGGACGATAGCGCTCCCTCGCCGGCGCCCTCGCCATCACCGTCAGCCTCGACGTCCCAGTCTGAATCGCCCGGCGCGGCCGTTCCAGCCCCCGTCCCCGGCGCATCCCCGGTTCCCGACACGGCCCCGAGCGAACTGCCCCCGGGAGAGGTTCGCATCAAGGCCGACACCCAGGGCGGGGAAGCCGGCCACTCCTGGGCCCGCGGCTTCGTCGAGCTGCGCACGCACGAGCTGCGCATCCAGGCGGACCAGGGTGACATCTACGAGGTCGCGCGGCCCGACGGGACGAAGGGCAAGAACGCCGTCCTCGTCGGCAACGTGGTGTTCATGCGCGAGGAGGAACGCCTCGCCGGCGAACGCCTCACGATCGACCTCGACACCGGCAAGGGAACCTTCGAGAACGCCTCGGGCTTCGTCTCGCCCGGGGTACTGGTCGAGGCGAAATCGATCGAGCGTGTGGACGCCGATACCTACCGGATCGTGGGCGGCACGTTCTCGTCATGCACCCAGCCGAGCCCGCGCTGGAACTTTGCGGCCGGCTCGGCGCGCATTCACGTGGACGAGAAGGTCGTGGCGAAGAACGTGGTCTTCCGGGTCAAGTCGATTCCGGCCTTCTACCTGCCCTACTTCGTCTACCCGATCCAGGAAGACCAGCGCTCCAGCGGGGTGCTCTTCCCCCACTTCGGCTACTCGGGGTTCCGCGGCTTCAACATCGGCAGCGGCTTCTTCTGGGCGATGAACCGCAGCTTCGACCAGACCTTCTACGCCGACAGCTACTCGAAGTTCGGGTGGGGCTTCGGCCACGAGTTCCGCTATGCGCTCGACGCGCCCTCGCGGGCCGAGCTCCGCAGCTACGTCTTCCGCCGCGACGGCTCGGACAGCCTGGACTACGACATCGACTGGAGCGGCGTCCAGCAGCTGCCCGGCCAGGTGCGGAGCAGCGTGAACGTGCGCCGTTACAGCGACACGCTGTTCCAGGAGCGCTTCCAGGACAGCCTGAACCTGGCCTCGTCGCGAAGCGAGCGCTCGCAGTTCTCGCTGCAGCGCTCCTTCGGCTTCTTCCAAGGCCAGCTCGTGGCCGAGGACAACCGCACTTTCTACTCGGACCAGGAGCGCATCAACAAGCGCCTGCCCAGCCTGCGCCTCTCGCGCCCCGCCCAGAAGCTCGGCCGCAGCAACGTGGTGTTCGGCTTCGAGGGTCTCGGCGAGTACCTGGAGCGTGGCAACCAGACCCGGGTGAACGACTGGAGCCGCTTCCACGTGGCGCCCCAGCTCTCGTTGCCCTTGGTGCTGAGCTACCTGCAGGTCAACCCGCAACTGGAGCTGGCCTACACCCACTACGGCGCCTCGCTCGTGAGGAGCGCCGCCGTGGGCCCGCCCCTCGACCGGCGCTACGCCGAGAGCTCGGTCGAGATCCAGGGGCCGAGCTTCTCGCGGATCTTCGACAATCGGAGCGGCGTCTACTCGGACAAGTTCAAACATGTGATCGGGCCCGAGATCACCTGGCGCTATCGGACCAGGATCGACGACTTCAAGCAGATTCCCAAGTTCGACGGCATCGACCAGCAGCTCGGCACCAACCAGGTCGATTACGCGCTGGTGCAGCGCCTCTACGCGCGGCGGCCCTCGGGCGGCAAGCTCCAGGCCTACGAGTTCCTGACCTGGCGCATTCAGCAGACGTACTACGTCCAGATCCGCGACGCCCAGAACGAGTTCGACCCCAACTATTCGTCTGGCTCCTTCGGTCCCGGCGGGCGGCCCGACCACAACTCGCCGCTGCGCTCCAACCTCAGGATCCGCCCCACCCCGAACCTGGGCGCCAACTTCGATCTCGAGTACGACGTGAACTTCAGGCAGCTGCGCACGCTGAGCCTGAGCGCAACGCTGCGCAACGACCGGGCCAGCTTGATCGGCAACTGGTCGCGGGCGCTGGTGCTCGCGGAGGACCCGGCCGAACGCGAGCGCACCCGCGACTTCGCGCGCGCTGTCGTCAGCTTCGCCCTGCTGCCGAACAAGCTCACCCTGCTCGGCTCGATGGACTACGACATCCTCAGGAAGATGATGGTCCAGTCGCGCGCGCGCGCGCGCTGGGACGTGCAGTGCTGCGGCTTCATCGCCGAGCTCGCTTACTACGACTACAACTCGCGCCAGGAGACGCAGTTCCGGCTCTCCATCGAGCTCGCCAACCTCGGCTCGATGGGCAACTTCCTGGGCGAGGATCAGTCGGGCAGCGGGCGGGCCGGACGTCCGTGAGGATCCTGATCACCGGCGCTGCCGGCTTTGTCGGCGCACACCTCGCCGCTCATCTTTCGAAGGCAACAGCCTCGGCGTCGCTCTTCGGACTGGTCCGTCCCGGCAGCGGCGAGCTGCCGGAAGGCATGGTCCGGATCGAGGCCGACATGGAGGACGCGGCGGCGCTTGCCCGGGCCCTCGACACGGCGCGACCCGACCGGATCGTGCACCTGGCCGCCCAGTCGAGCCCGCACGACTCGTGGCGCGATCCCATCGGGACGCTCCGCACCAACATCCTCGGTCTCGCCTACCTGCTCGAAGAGGTCCGCGCGCTCTCTCTCGCGCCGCGAGTCCTCGTGGTCGGCAGCGCCGAGGAGTACGGAGCCGTTCCCGAGGCGCTACAGCCGGTCAGGGAAGAGACGCCGCTGCGGCCGGCTTCGCCGTACGCGGTCAGCAAGCTGGCGCAGGGTTATCTGGCCCTGCAGTATTCGCTCAGCCACGGTCTGGCCGCGATCCGCACCCGCACCTTCAACCACACCGGCCCCGGGCGCGGCGCGGCTTTCGCCGAGAGCTCGTTCGCGCGCCAGATCGCGGAGATCGAGAAGGGCGAGCGCGAGCCGGTGATCGCCGTGGGTAACCTCGAGGCAGTGCGCGACTTCACCGACGTGCGCGACGTGGTGCGGGCCTACGAGCTCCTGCTGGAGCGCGGAACGCCCGGCGAGGTCTACAACGTCTGCAGCGGACGCGGCCTCCGGATCCGCGAGATCCTGGACAGGCTGCTCGCGTTGTCGAAGGCGCTGATCGAGGTGCGCGTCGACCCCGAGCGGCTTCGGCCTGCGGACGTACCGACGCTCGTCGGCGATCCAGCGCGGCTGCATGGGGCGACCGGCTGGGAGCCGCGCCTGACGCTCGACCAGACGCTCGGCGATCTCCTCGAGTATTGGCGCGGGCGTCTCGCCGCCAGAGCGGCGCGCGGCGCGAAGCTGAAGGCATGAGGGTCCTGCTGACGGGAGGGACGGGCTTTCTCGGCAAGAACGTCGCGCGGCATCTCGCCCTGGCCGGCCACGAGCTGCGCGTCCTCGCGCGCGCTTCGAGCAACCTGGATGGCCTGCCGGCGGGCATCGACGTGGCTCGCGGGGATGTGACCGATGCCGATTCCCTGAGGCGCGCGGCGCAGGGTTGCGGCGCCGTCCTGCACATGGCGGCCATGGTCAAGCTGTGGGCGCCCGATCGCCAGCGTTTCGACCGGGTGAACGTAGGCGGCTTCCAGAACGCGCTGGCTGCGGCGAAGGGGGTGGGCGCGCGGCTTCTCTACACCTCGTCCTTCATCGCGGTAGGACCGACGGGCGCTGAGCCTGCCGACGAGTCGCGGACCCACCCGGGCGACCGCTATCGCAACGACTACGAGCGGACCAAGGCGCTTGCCGACGCCCTCGCGCGCCAGGCGGCGGCGGCCGGCGACGACATCGTGATGCTGTACCCCGCAGTCGTCTACGGCCCCGGCGACCTGACCGACGGCAACCTGGTCGTGCCGATGCTCCGCGATCATCTCCAGGGCAAGTTCCCGGGGATCATCGGCCCGGGCGATCGGCTGTGGTCCTACGCGTTCGTCGAAGACGTCGCGGCGGGCCATGCTGCCGCGCTCGTGAAGGCTCGCAAGGGCGAGCGCTATTTTCTGTGCGGTGAGAACGTCACCATGAACGGGCTGTTCGAGAGGCTCCGCGAGGTGACGGGCTCGGCGCCGCCGAAGCGCCACATCCCTTACGCGGTGTCCTCGCTGCTGGGCGGCTCGCTGTGGGCCTGGGCCGAGCTCACAGGCCACCCGCCGCTGCGCACGCACCAGCTGGTGGACGTGTTTCGAGAGCACTGGGCCTACTCGCCGAACAAGGCGGAGCGCGAGCTCGACTACAAGCCCACGCCGGTGAAGGAAGGCCTGCGTCGCACCGTAGCATGGCTGCGCGAACAAGGCCTGGTGTAGCGCAGTGGCGCTCACCGCGTTCGAGCTCAAGCGCAAGCTCGTCCATATCGGCGTGGGCGGGTTTGCGTTCCTGCTACGTGGGCTGAGCTGGCCGCAGGCCGCGGGCATGGCGGCGCTGGCCTTCCTGTTCAACTGGCAGGTGCTGCCGCGCATCGGTGGGCGCGCGATCTGGCGTGGTGTGGACCGCGACAGGGGCTATCCGATCGGGATCCTGCTCTATCCGCTCGCCGTGCTCGGCCTCGTCCTCGCGTTCCGGGAGGAGCTTTGGATGGTCGCCGCGGTGTGGGGGCTGCTCGCCTTCGGCGACGGCATGGCCTCGGTCGTCGGGATGGCGTTGGGCGGGCCGAGACTGCCCTGGAACGCGAAGAAGGGCTGGGCCGGTTTCCTCGCCTTCGTGGTCTTTGGCACGCTCGGGGCCTCCCTGCTGGTGGCGTTCACACTGGGTATGCCGTGGAGTGCCGCCCTCTCGGGCGCGATCTTGGGCATCACGCTGCCGCTCGCGGCGGCCGGCGCGATCGTCGAGTCGGCGCCCACCAGCCTCGATGACAACCTGACGGTCCCGCTCGTGGGCGGCGTCGCGGTAGCACTTCTCGCGCAAGCCGAACCGGAACGCCTCTTCTCCGATCCCGACCTCGGGCGCCGCCTCTGGATCGGCGTCTCGACCAACGCTGTGCTCGCCGGCCTTGCATACCTGGCGCGCTCGATCGACGTTGCCGGTGCGATCTCGGCCGTGATCATCGGCGCTACGATCACGGCGACACTGGGACTCCCGGGCCTGGCGGTGCTGGTGGCCTTTTTCGTGATCGGCAGCGCGGTCACGAAGCTGGGGTATCGAATCAAGGCCGCGCGCGGGATCGCACAGGAGCAGGGTGGCGCGCGCGGCTGGCGCAACGTCTGGGCCAACGGCGGCGTGGGCGCCTGCCTCGCGCTGTTCGCGGGCCTCGCGCCGCCGGGCCTGCGCGAGTTGCTGAGCTTGGGCTACGTAGCCTCCGTCGCGACGGCAGCGGCCGACACGTGCTCGTCGGAGCTGGGGAAGGCCTATGCTCGCAGCACGTTTCTGATCACCACCTTCCGGCCCGTGCCACCCGGGACCGAAGGCGCCGTGAGCCTGGAAGGAACGCTGGGCGGTCTCGCCGGCGGTCTCGTCGTGGCGGCTGTCGGCGCGGCGACAGGCCTCTACGGCTGGCCGGCCGCGATCGTCGTGGGGTTTTCAGGCTGGCTCGCCTGTCTCGCCGAAAGCGTCATCGGCGCCGTGGCCGAGCGCCGCGGCTGGCTCACTAACGATCAGCTGAACGCGCTCAACACCGCGATCGGCGCAGGCTTCGCCTCGCTCCTCGCCCGCTTCGCGCCATAGGATCAAGCCGCCGCGGCCTAGGCCTTGCTCTTGTCGGGCTCGTCTTCGAAGGCGCCGGGGAAGAGGGCTTCCTGGGCTTCGGCGCGGCTGACGATGTCCTCGAGGGAGGGCTCGCTCGGGGTCTCGAGCTCGGCCTCGACCGGCATCGGCTCGGCGACGGAAGGCGGCGCGTGGAAGGAAGCGGCGGTCGCCTCGACAGGAGCCCCCTGGGGATATTCGCCAACGATCACGCGTGAGGCGCGCGCCACCCGGCCGTTCAGGCGATAGCCGCGCAGCAGCTCCTTCACGACGAGGTGATGCTGGTCGGGATCCTCGACGGCCCGCGTCTCGACGGCCTCGCTGTGGTTCGGGTCGTAGGCCATGCCGATGGCCGGGATGCGTTCGAGGCCTTCCTCCTTGAGCGTCTGCAGGAGTTGCGCCCGCACCAGGATCAAGCCCTCGATCAGCGGATCGCCCGCAAATGTCTGCTCGGCCGCCTCGAGGGCGCGGTCCAAGCTGTCGAGGATGTCGATGAACTTGAGCAGCAGACGCTCGCGCCGTTGAGCGAAGCGCCGCTCGAGGTTCTTGTTGAGCCGATCGCGAAAGCCCTCGTTCTCGGTCCGCATCGTGCGGTAGGCGGCGAGGACTTCGGCAAGCCGATCCTCGGCGAGGCGAGCTCGCCGGTGGAATGCCTCGCCAGGGTCGCCAGGTTCGGCCGCGGGCTCGAGAGCGTCCGCCAGCGAAGAGAGGCCTTCCATCGGCTCCGGAGTCGCCTCCTCGGGCCCCGTCTCGCTGCCTTTGGGGTTTTCAGGCCCGTCGGCGGGGTCTTCCTCGGACAACCGGCCTCCAGATTCAACGTAGAAAAATGACCGCTCGGAGTATAGCGGGGTTCAGCCGACTTGACCAGCCGGCGCGTGGGCGTCAGTGGCCGAGGCGGGGATCGAGTTCGGACAGGCGCGTCAGCATGTCGAAACGCTGCAGCAGCGTCTCGGCCATGGCGGTGTAGTCGGCCCGCCAGCCCGCCGCATCCAGGTCCCGCAGCAGGCGATCGCAGGCGGCGTGGGCCGCCTCGCTCTTCTCCTCGGTCAGAACCCCGATGTCTCGAAGCTGGTGAAGCTGCCGCTGAAATTCCTCGCGGTAGAACTCCGACAAGACCCGCCGCCTCTCGGGATCCAATCCACCTCCGCTGTGCTGCTGATTCGTACTTCGAAGATAGGTCAGATCGCGCAGGGCTGTCAATGGCGCCTCACGCCAGGGCGAGATGCGGCTCGCCGTCGAGGTCGAGCCCGGCGCGCACGCCCTTGCGAAACGCCACCAGGCCGGCGGCGCCGATCATCGCGGCATTGTCCGTGGAGAGCGCTATGGGCGGAACGAAGAGTGGCAGCCCGAGCTGCTGCGCGGCGCGCGCGGCCTCGGCGCGGAGCAGCGAGTTGGCGGCGACGCCCCCCGTCAGGATCAGGCTGCGTGGGTGGCGCTCCGAAGCGCTCTGCTTCAGCCGCCGCACGAGCGACGCGACGACGGCCCGCTGGAACGACGCGACCAGATCGCGGACCTGGGAGGAGGCGCTGGACGGATCGCTCGCCGGCGTGATGCCTTCGCGCCGCACGTGATAGAGCACAGCGGTCTTGATGCCGCTGAACGAGAAGTCGCTGCTGCCGTCCTTCATCCGGGCGATCGTGAAGTCGTGGGCCATGGCGTTGGCGCCCTGGGAGAGCCGGTCGATCACCGGCCCGCCGGGATAGCCCAGGCCCAGGAGCTTCGCGACCTTGTCGAAGGCCTCGCCGGCGGCGTCGTCCCGGGTACGCGCGAGCCGGCAGTATTCGCCCTCGGCGGGCACCTCGAAGAGGCTGGTGTGGCCGCCCGAGACGACGAGTGCCAGGCCGGGCAGTGGGATTTCCCCCTCGGCCGAGAGGAAGGCCGCCTGAATGTGCCCGGCGATGTGGTGCACGGGAACCAGCGGCTTGCCGTGAACGAACGCGATCGCCTTGGCGGCCTGGATCCCCACCAGCAGCGACCCGATCAGGCCAGGCCCCTGGGTCACGGCCACGGCGTCGAGCTCCGCATAGCCGAGGCCGGCTCCTTCCATTGCCTGGCGTATCACGGGGGCGATATTCTCGATGTGGTGGCGCGAGGCGATCTCGGGGACGACACCGCCATAGGCCGCGTGAATCGCCACCTGGCTCGAGACGATGTTCGACAGGATCCGGCGGCCGTCCTCGACCACGGCGGCCGCCGTCTCGTCACACGACGTCTCGATGGCCAGCAGTCGCACGGGAGAGCCCGCGGCTCTCATCCGGTCGCTTCAGCCAGCAGCCGCAGGCTGTCCGAGTACGGCGCGCGCGCGACGCCGCGTTCGCAGACGATGGCCGTGACGAAGCGGTTCGGGGTCACGTCGAAGGCGGGGTTGCGCACGCCGACGCCCTCGGGCGCCAGGCGCCGGCCCGCGTGGTGCGTCACCTCTTCGGGGGCGCGTTCTTCGATTGGGATCGCGTCGCCGCTCGGCGTCCTGAGGTCGAAGCTGGAGACAGGCGCGGCGACGTAGAAGGGAAGGCCGCTCTCCTTCGCCAGTACCGCGAGGGTGTAGGTCCCGATCTTGTTCGCCACGTCGCCATTGGCGGCGATCCGATCGGCGCCCACGACGACCGCATCGACCTGGCCGGTGGCCATCATGTGTCCTGCCATGTTGTCGGTGATCAGTGTCGTCGGGATGCCCTCGCGCATCAGTTCCCAGGCCGTCAAGCGCGCGCCCTGCAGATAAGGCCGGGTTTCGTCGGCAAAGACCTGCTTGATCTTGCCGTCGCGGGCCGCCGAGCGGATCACGCCGAGCGCCGTGCCGTAGCCGGCCGTGGCCAGCGCCCCGGCGTTGCAGTGGGTGAGCACGCGGGCCTCGCTGGGCAGCAGGGCTGCGCCCAGATCGCCCATGCGTCGGCAGGCGGCCAGGTCCTCCTGCTCGATCGCCAGGGCTTCTTGCAAGAGCGCCTCGCGCAGGCCGGCGTCGCCCAGGCTCGCCAGGTCGAAGCGGCGCCGCATCCGCTCGATCGCCCAGAACAGGTTCACGGCCGTGGGCCGCGTGGCCCTCAGCTCGTGGCAGATGCCGTCGAACTCGGCCCGCAGGGCAGCGCCTTCGGCCCTGGAGAGCCCTACGCCCAGGGCGATGCCCAGGGCGGCAGCGACGCCGATCGCCGGCGCGCCCCGGATCGCCATGTCCTTGATGGCCGCAGCGACCTCGTGCGGGGTGCGGCAGGTCAGGTAGACCTCTTCGGCCGGCAGGCGGCGCTGGTCGATCATCACCACGGCGCCGTCCTGCCAGGCCACGGTCGGGACCAAGAGGCGACCTCCAAACCCTCATCCTAGCATTTGACGGCCCCCGGGCCGGAGCCTAGAATCCGCGCCAAATCCATCACAGTTTGCCAACCTTTCCGTCTGACGAGGGAGCGTTCCGTGGATCGCCAGGAGGACATCTAGCGCATGGCCCAGGAGAACCTGAACCCCTTCGACATCGCCCAGCGCCAGTTCGACACCGCGGCCGAGAAGCTGGGTCTCGACGACGGCATGTGCCAGGTGCTGCGCTATCCGAAGCGGCAGCTGCTGGTCTCGGTCCCGACGCTCATGGACGACGGCTCGGTGACAGTCTTCCAGGGCTATCGCGTCCAGCACAACCTCGCCCGCGGCCCGGCCAAGGGCGGCATCCGCTACCACCCGAAGGTGACGCTCGACGAGGTGAAGGCGCTGGCCTCGTGGATGACGTGGAAGTGCGCCACGCTCAACCTCCCCTACGGCGGCGGCAAGGGCGGTGTCACGTGCGATCCCAAGAAGATGTCGCGCGGCGAGCTCGAACGCATGACGCGGCGCTACGCCTCCGAGATCTCGATCATCATCGGCCCCGACCGGGACATTCCCGCGCCCGACGTCTACACCGACTCCCAGACCATGGCCTGGATCATGGACACGTACTCGATGACGCGGGGTTATTCGGCGCTCGGCGTCGTGACCGGCAAGCCGATCGCGATCGGCGGCAGCGCCGGACGCAACGAAGCGACGGCCCGCGGCGCGCTGTTCTGCATCCGCGAGGCCTGCCATCAGCTGAAGAAGCCGCTGCGCGGGGCCACCGCGTCGGTCCAGGGCTTCGGCAATGCCGGGGCCATCGCGGCGCGGCTGCTGCACGAGGACGGCGCCAAGGTCGTGGCCGTGAGCGACAGCAAGGGCGGAGTCTATTCGAGCCGCGGCCTCGACATGCCGCGCGTGCTCGAGCACAAGGCGCAGACGGGCTCGGTGGTCGGCCTCAAGGGCGTCGAGCGCGTCACCAACGAGGAGCTGCTCGAGATCAAGTGCGATGTGCTGGTGCCGGCGGCGCTCGAGAACCAGATCACGCTCCGCAACGCGAGCCGGATCCGCGCCCGCATCGTGGCCGAGGCCGCCAACGGTCCCACCACCCCGGGCGCCGATCGCGTGCTGCACGATCGCGGCGTGTTCGTGATCCCGGACATCCTGTGCAACGCCGGCGGCGTCACCGTTTCGTACTTCGAGTGGGCCCAGAACCTCCAGGGCTTCTTCTGGGACGAGCTGGAGGTGAACAAGCAGCTCGAGAAGTTCATGAAGCGGGCCTTCCACGAGGTGCTCGAGACCGCCCGCAAGCACCGCGTCGAGATGCGGGTCGGCGCCTACGTCCTGGCCGTCGCCCGTGTCGCCGAGGCCACCCGCGTCCGCGGGCTTTTTCCTTAGCTACAATGCGAGCGTGATCTCCGTCGAGGAAGCGCTCACGATCGTGCTTCGGGAAACCCCGGATCTCGGCAGCGAAGAGATCCTGCTCGAGGGCTCCCTGGGCCGCGTGCTCGCCCAGGAGGTCCGCTCCGACGTCGACCTTCCGCCCTTCGACCGGGCCGCGATGGATGGCTATGCGCTGCGCGCCGAGGACGCCCGCACGGCGCCGGTGGTGCTGAAGATCGTCGGCGAAGTGAGGGCCGGGCAGGTGCCCGAGCGTTCCGTCGGCGCGGGCGAAGCGATCCAGATCATGACCGGCGCCCCCGTCCCGCCGGGCGCCAGCGCCGTGCAGGCGATCGAGAAGACGCGGCTCATCGCGGGCGGGCGGGTCTCGATCGAAAGCGCGGTCGAGCCGCGCCAGCACATAGCACCGACCGGCAGCGAAGTGCGCGCCGGTGAGATCGTGCTCAAGGGCGGAGCGCCCGTCGATCCGGCGACGCTCGGGGTGCTCGCGAGTGTCGGCTGCGCGCGGGTCCGCGTCGGCCTGCGCCCACGCCTCGCTGTGCTCGTGACCGGGGACGAGCTCGTGCCGGTTGGCGAACGCCCCGGTCCCGGCCGGATCCGCAACAGCAACGGCGTCGCCGTCCTCGCGCAAGCCCGCTGGGCGGGGGCGCACGTGCGCTCGCTCGGGATCGTCCCGGACGACGCGGCACGCATCAGCGAGGCGATCGAAGCCGGCCTCGACGCCGA
>CAYTWT010000244.1:0-66945 GCA_964442185.1 uncultured Acidobacteriota bacterium | reverse complement strand
CCCATCGACCCCGAGGAGTCGAGAACCAGCATGATGTTGGGGCGCACCTGCAGGTTCAGGATCTCGAGCGGGTCGATGCCCGAGGACGTCGCCAGGCGGGCGCTGCTGCTCGAAAGCAGCAGCGTGAGGCCGAGGGCGGCGCCGGAGAAGGCGGCACGCGACCAGCCCGACCAGTAGCTTCCACGACGGGGTTCGCTCATCAGCGCCTGACTCTCCTTCACTTCGATGATTGCCGGCTCTCGGGATTCGTTCATGGCGCGCCGCTAGTTGTTCGGACGCACTTCGGACACGGCATTCCTGATGCCCGCGGCCGAGATCGGGTTGCAGGGGTCGTAGTTCGAGCCCAGGGCGCCCATCCCCGCCTGGCCCTGGAAGCTGTTCTCGCACTCGCTCGCGTCCACCTTCTGAAGCTCCACCTCGAGGGTGCGAACCGCCCGCTTGCGGAAGGTCGATTGGTAGCTGGCCAGGTTGACCGCGCTGTACACGTAGGGTGCTGTGCCCTCGGCCGTCACGACCAGGCGGTCGTCACGCTGGTAGTCCTGGATGGTGCCGTCGTTCAGGATCTCGATCGGCCGGCGCACCCAGAGCGTGAAGCTGCCCGAGATCGTCTGGCCGAAGTAGGTGGAGACGTTCTGGAACGAGTAGGTGAAGCCGGGTTCGTAGAGAACGACGCCGTAGCCCATGGCCGTTTCAGTGTCGCAATCGCTGTTCTCGAAGTTGCGCGCCGCGTCCCCCGCGGGTCCGGGGAGGTTGTGGGCGAAGGTGGGTGTCGTCGTCAAGCCGCCCACGGGGCGCGCGACCGGGACCAGGATCTGCCACGCGGTGTTCTGCTGGAGGAAGCGCTTAGCCAGCTCGAGACCCGACTCCGCGTTGTACCGGGCCTGTTCGCTCCACCGGTAGTTGTTGGCGATCTGCAACTCGGTCGAGGTGGTCGTGGCCAGGGTCAGCCCGAGGAAGGTCAACAGCAGGAGCGACAACAGCGCCAGCACCAGGGCGAAGCCGGCTTCGGTCCGTCTCACATCACGCATGGCGTCGAGCCTCTTCAAATCAGGGATTCCTGGACTTAGTTCCACTTGGGAGCGATGAGTTCCGTCGTCAGCGTCGCGAGCGCCTGCCGCGGCGTCGCCTGGGAAGACAGCGAGCCGCGCAGCGCAGCGCCGCCCGCGGCGCTGGTCGTGGCGCCCTGGAGCCTGCGGGTGGCGGCACGGGTGGTGAGCGTCACACGAACCTGCGTGATGAGCGTCGTGAAGTCCAGACCCGCCCCATCGACCGCAGGGGCGTTAGGCCTGGGGAGGGCACCTGCGGCCTGGTCGGCCTGGTTCAGATACCCGACCTGAAGATCCTCGACACCACGCGCCACGACCTGGAAGGCTTGCCCGTTCACGGAGCGTTCGAGGTTGGGAATGAACACGCCCGCGTCGTCGGTTTCTGTCGCATCGGGCCGGATCCGGTAGTGAACCATGGAACCAAACCCGACCGAGTCGACCTGGCAGCAAGGCTCGTCGCTGTTGCAAGCCGGCGAGGGAGGGATCACCCCCAGCGGGTCTCCGGCATTGCCGAGGGAGCTTGGGGCTTTGCTCGGCTGACAGCTGCCGCTGGCTACGTTCAGCCCGCTGGTGTCGCCGCCCGGTCTGACGTTGAGCTGAACGTGGTCGTTGCCGGCGATGCACTGACCAGAGCCGGAGTTCGGGTTCGACATACCGATGATGTTCCGCACGGTCCAGGTCCCGTCCTTGAAGAAGATCATGACGATGTTGGGTACGCTGAGGTTCGTCGTCCCCCGAGTCAGGCGAATGTCGGCCGAATTGCCATCTCCCGGCGCGTGGCACCCGGGCTCGTTGGCAAACCCATCCGTGTTCGCCAGAATCTCGATCTCGTCGGTGTTGGCGCCGGAGGGGCCGGTCGTCGTCCCCACGCCATCCAGCCCAGGCGTAAACGTCTGGACGAACGGCGGCATCCCGACGCCGGCCGAGGCCGCGTCGCGCGTGATCAGGTCCATCGAGGTGCGGATGTTCTGCTGGCGTTCCGTGCGTTCCGGCTGGACCTTGAAGGCGCTCTGCCCCGAGCTGAGCAGGCCGAAGATCGCGCCCGTGACGAGCAGCGTCATCACCATCGCCACCATCAGCTCGGCGAGGCTGAAGCCGGCCTGCTTGTGCCTGATTTCGTGCCGCATCGTGGTCGCCTCCGTCACGGGATGCTCGGGCATCCGGGTGTCGTGCAGGTCCGGAAGGTGGCGTACTCGGCGCGCGAGAGCTGCCCGCCGAAGGGGCTCTGCACCTCGCTGCGCACGGTGATGTAGTAGGTGTCGTTGCCGCCGGGGTTCGGGTTCGCGATCACCCAGCGCGTCTTCACGAGCCCGACACCGGGCAGTGTTTCTTCCATGTTGTAGGTGTTGGCATTGACGTTCGTGGTGGCGTTGATGCTCGGCAGGTCGGCGCTCAGGCTGCCCCCCGGCACGAGCGCCGTGAAGGGCAGCGACTTCAGCTCCTCCATGGCCTCGGACGACTTGGCGGCGGCGGCGGTCGTCAGGTTGCCGATCTGGTTGGAGGCAGTCGCCACGACGAAGAGGTTGGTGATCCCGATCAGGCCGAAGACCAGCACGATGATCGCGATCAGGACCTCGATCAGCGTGAAGCCGGCTTCGGACGAGGGACGGCGGGTGGTGTTCATCAGGGCGTCTCCCAATTGGGCGTCTGCGCAATCCGGCCGCCGACGCCGACCAGCACGGTGCGGCACAGCCCGGTGCCGTCCTGGCAAAGCTTCATCTTGAAATCGGACTCGCCCGCACCGGGGGGATCGACGACCATCGCCCCCATGTCCAGCGCGGGACAGTTCCCCGAGCCGGTCGGCTCGCACGCGCTACCCAGTGAGCCGAAGCGGAGACCCGCGACGGTCGCGCCGCCTCCGACGACGAAACGCACGCCCTGGGGCAGGGTGCGCAGCGGTCCGGCCTGGGCGGGGTTCGCGACCAGAACGCTGGTGGCCGGGCGGATGCCCTGGAAGCCGTCGGACATGTCCTGGTCGTCTTCGATCACCCAGCGGAAGGTCGTGGCGCTCGGAAAGACCAACACCACGCCAAGGCTGGTGTTCTTGCTGATCGCCTTGTTACGGGCGGTCTGCAACTCGCCCGAGAGCATCGAAACGGAGCCGCGGATGGCGTAGGTCCGCAGGTAGTTTCGGACCGGCGGACCCCCGACGGCGGTGAGCAACCCGATGATGCCCACCACCACGACCAGCTCGATCAAGCTGAATCCGGCGCCTGGCTGCCGGCCCCGAACGTCTTCAGGTGCGCGTGTCATCACGACCTCCCATTAGCAAGGTCCATACCCTGCCCGACACGGAGTGAGTTAAGGCTTATTGTATCAGCGGTTTAGGCTAACGTCAGCGATCCCTTGCGGAAGCCTGGGAGGCGGCAGGGCTGCTACCACCGGTAACGTCTGGTGCACCCAGCCGCGGCAGCCCGACCGAAACGGCCAGCCCCCGCGGCGAGCGATCGCCGATCAGGATCTCGCCCTGGTGCAGGCCCACGATCTTGTACACGATCGGCAAGCCCAGGCCGAGACCGCCCGGCTTCGTCGTCAGGAACGGGCGCAGCGACGCTCGGGCCTGCGCGGAGAGGCCGGGTCCATCGTCGCTGATCGTCACACGCACCAGTGGGTCCGCACTCTCGGCCCCTATCCAGACGTGGCCGCCAGGCCCCGCGGCCTCGCGTCCATTGCGAACCAGGTTCTCGAAGGCTCGCTCGAGCAGCTCCTCGTCGCCGTGCACGACGGCCTCGGATCCCCGCTCCAGGATCACCTCGGCCCCGGGGCCGCGCGACTCGCGCGCCGCCACGCGCGACAGCGTCCGGCGCAGATCGAAGGCTGCGATGTGCAGCGTCTCGTCCTTCACGAAGTCCACGAAACGGCGGACCACGGTTTCGAGCGCCTCGCATTCCTCGCGGATGGAGTGCGCCGCTTCGACGGCGCTGGCGGACGTCACCCCGCGCTCGATGAGACGCGCGTAGCCCAGGATCGTGCCGAGCCCGTTGCGCACCTCGTGGGCCATGCCGGCCGTCAACTCGCCGGCGCGGGCCATAGGCGCGCTGGCCTCGAGCCGCTCCCGCAGCTCGCGGCGCTCGGCCTCGTGCTCGCGGGTGAGCGCTTCGCCCTGGTCGCGCAAGCGGCCCATGGCCTGTTCGTAGGCGTCGAGCGCACGGGGCGCCGGCGCCGCGGCCTCGCCGGAGCGCGGATACACGAGCAGCGCGACGGCCAGCACCAGAATCGCCAGCGAGAGGGCGTGGCCGGCGAGCAACTCGCGCCGCTCGCGCAGATCCTCCACGACGTCGGAGACCGGCGCCGAGAAGCGCACCACCAGCTGCTCCCCCGCCGCGCGGAACGGGGCGTAGGTCACAAGCCGCGGGGCCGCGCCCGCGAGCGGCCCGAGCGTCACGACCTGGCCGCCGCGGATCGCGCCGAGGTCGGCAGCGCCGGGCCAGTGCGAGACCGGGGCCGTCGCCGGGAAGGAATAGAGCCGCTTGCCGGCCACGTCGAAGACCTCGAACTCGCTCGCGAGCGAGGTGCGGAGCGCCTCTTCGGCCGCGGCCCGGAATTCCGGGTCGCCGCCCTCGCGGAGCAGAGCCTGCAGCCGGGGCCGCGCCGTCAGGATCGCGTCGCGCGTGGCGCGCACCACGCGCTCACGGAGCCGAGCCTGCGAGCGCAGCGTCTGGACGAGCGCCTGCACGTCGAGGATCGCGACGAGCGCGACGGCCAGCCCCAGGGCGAAGCGAAGCACCGGCCCGCGCAGGCTAGCCACGGAACAAGGCCCCGTACCAGCCGAGCAGCGGCTCCCCCACCAGAAGCGTCACGAGCCCGCCGAGGCCCAGGAAGCTGCCCAGCGGCAGGCGGGTCCGGCCCGAGCGGCCCGCGATGGCCATCAGTCCGAGCCCGATCACGGCGCCCGCGAAGGTGCCGAGGAACACGGCGAGCAGCGTGGCCTTCGCCCCGAGAAAAGCCCCGAGCATCGCGACCAGCTTCCAGTCGCCCTGACCGAGCGCCTCCTCGCGGTAGTGCCACTCGGCCGTGCGCGCCAGCGCGGCGAGCGCCAGATAGCCGCCGGCCGCGCACAGGGCAGCCTCCAAGGGCGCGGGTGGCTGCCGCAGCAGGCTGGCGCCGAGGCCGAAGACGATGCCGGGCAGGGTCAGGAGATCGGGCAGCAGGTGATGGTCGAGATCGATCAGGCTCAGGATCAGCAGCAGCGTGGCGAAGAGCATCGCGAGGGCCGCCGCGAGCCCCGCGCCGATCCGGAGCGCAAGGCACATGTACAGCAGACCGTTCGCGAGCTCGACGGCGGGATAACGGACCGAGATGGGCTTCCGGCAGGCACGGCAACGGCCACCGAGCAGCAGAAAGCTCAAGATCGGGATGTTGTCGAAGCCGCGGATCAGGCTTTCGCAGCCGGGGCAACGGGAGGCCGGCGACACCACCGAAAGCCCCAACGGGATCCGATGGATGCAGACATTGGCGAAGCTGCCGACCACGAGGCCGATGGCGAGGGCGAACCACTCCCGGAACGGCGGTTGCAGCAGCTCTGCGAGCGGCAAGGGCCAGGCCATGCGGGGCCCATTCTCGCACGCGCCGCGTAGTAACATCCCGCCCCAGTGCGCCTCGACTCGCGAGCGGCAACGCGTAGCCTGATCCTGCTGTCGGTGCTGGTGGCCTCGCTCTTCCTGGCCTTCCTGCTTTCGGCCACGGGCGGCCGCTTCGTCCCGGCGATCACCGATCTGTACGTGGTCTGCCAGTATGCGAAGGCGATCGCCGAGGGCCATCCCTTCCAGTACAACGCCGGTGACCCGGCCTCGACCGGCGCAACGAGCCTCCTGCACAGCTTCGTTCTCGCCGTGGCGCACGCGGCGGGATTCCGAGGCGAGGGGCTCGTCGCCTTCGCCGTACTTCTGGGCGCCCTTTTCTTCGTCGCTTCGGTGCTTCTCGCAAAGCGCCTCGGAGAACGCCTGGCGGGAACGCGCGAGGGGCTCCTCGCCGGGGCGCTCGTGGCGTTGGGCGGCCCCGTGGTCTGGGGATTTCTCTACGCTTCGGACATCGCCCTCTTCTTGTTCCTGTCGCTGTGGCTGTTCGACCGCGTGGTCGTCGCGGCGGCGGGCGGTTCGGTCACGGCCGCCGTGGTCGCGGCAACGCTGCTGGCGCTGGCCCGGCCCGAGGGTCTGCCGCTCGCGCTGATCCTGGCCCTCGCCTGGTGGCGTCGCCCGGAACGCGTGCGCCGATTCGCATTTGCACCGGCCCTCGCCGCGGGGATGTGCGTTCTAGCACTGAACCGCGCGCTGACCGGCTCCTGGCTGGGCAGCTCGGTCGCGGACAAGTCGCTGTTCGGCAACTACGGCTTCGCCGAGGGGTTGACGCTCGCCGTCGAATACGGCGTCGACGTGGCGCGCGGCCTGCTCCTTGGCCTGTATCCCTCGCAGGCGGCGATCGGGCTGGCGCGGGGTTGGGCGCCGTTCATGTTCCCGCCACTCGGGCTGCTGCTCGTCGGCCTCGCTGTCGTGAAGCTCGAGGCGCCGAGCCGGGGGGCCGTGGCCGTCTGGTGCGCGGCGCTCCTGATCGTGACATGCCTCGACACGCCGAGCGTCTTTCTCGGCGTTCACTTCAACCGTTACATCCTCTGGAGCTTCCCCTCGCTGCTGGTGCTGGTCGCCGTGGGCACGGGGCAGCTCGCCCGCCTGCTCGCGCGGAGCGACAAAGCGATCGAAGCTCGGAGTTTCGGCGCGGTCGCCGCGCTGCTGCTGGCACTCGGCGCGCTCTCGACACTGCGTTTCGCCGCGTTCTACGGCGAGATGGCCGGCGAGGTCGCGCGACGCGACGTCGCGATGGCGCAACGCATCCAGGCGACGCTGCCCCGGGGCGTATCCATCGCGAGCGCCGCCACCAGCGTCGAATACCTCACGGGCCATCGCAACCTGAACCTCCACGGCGTCACGTCGCCTGCATTCTTTGGCGGGCGCACGGCCGAGCGGGAGCTTTCGGTGCTCGAAGGGCTTGCGCGACTCACGGTCTCCGAGCGGCCCGAGTGGTTGCTCAGCTCGGAGGCGGCGCAGGCGGCCTCGCCGACGCTGCGCGAGCTGGCTTCCGGGCCGCCCGTCTTTCGAACCACCAGTGGCGCAGACGAGCTGATGCTGTTGCGCACGCACTTCGAGGCGTTCGCCGCCGCGACGTCGAGCCTGCTCCCCGAGACACAACTGGCGATCTCCGGGCGACGCGAGGTCGATCGGCTCAACGTCGGCGATGGGCCAGACGAAGCGGCGCACGGCTATACGTTCCGCTCCTCGCTCGGCAACCTGCGCCTGCAGGGTACTGCCCGCATCGCCAGCTACGCTCTCGCGGACGCTGCGCAGCCCGTGGCCGATGGCGGGCGGGCGATCCTGGGCGAGGAAGCGTTCGCCGTGCGAGCCAGCGCGGGACGCGATCTCGTCCTGGTAATGCGCACGGCGTCCGGAATCGACGCGCGCGTCATGCGTGCTTCCGGCCCCGTGAGCCTCGGGCTCGCCTTCGACGAGGCGCACTTCTCCGTGTCGTCCCAGGGGCGGACACTCGCCGAAGCCAGCTTCAGGCCCCGACCCGGTTGGGACGAGGTGGCGGTGCGGTTGCCCGGCAGCGCCATTCGCGATGGAGAGACCCCCCTCACGATCAGCGGCCGGTACGCTTCCTTCCGTTACTGGTTCTACCAGTAGAGCGCCCTGATGGGTCGCGTGATACCTTGACCGCGTCATGAGCCTCGCCGGCCGGAGGATCGTCGTCACCGGGGGCTCGGGCTTTCTCGGCAGCCACGTCGTCCTCGAGCTGGCGCGGCGCGGGGCGGGTGAGATCGTGGTGCCCCGCAAGCGCGACTACGATCTCGTGGACGGCGCTTCGGCGCGCCGCCTGCTCGCCGAGACCCGCCCCGAGATCGTTGTGCACCTCGCGGCCCGGGTCGGCGGCATTGGCGCGAACCGGGAGAACCCCGGCTCGTTCTTCTACGACAACCTGATGATGGGCGCACAACTGCTGGAGGCCTGCCGCCAAGCGAGCGTGCCGAAGATCGTCAGCGTAGGGACCATCTGCTCCTACCCGAAGCTCACCCCGGTGCCATTCCGCGAGGAATATCTGTGGGACGGCTACCCCGAGGAGACGAACGCCCCCTACGGTCTCGCCAAGAAGATGCTGCTGGTGCAGTCGCAGGCCTACCGGCAGCAATACGGCATGAACGCGATCCACCTGCTGCCCGTGAACCTGTACGGGCCCCGCGACAACTTCGACCCGGCCTTCTCGCACGTGATCCCGGCCCTCATCAAGAAGCTCCAGGATGCCCTCGACGCGGGCGCGCCTGCGGTAGAGGTCTGGGGCACGGGCAAAGCCTCGCGCGAGTTCCTCTACGTCGAGGACGCCGCGCGTGGCATCGTGCTCGCGACCGAAGGCTACGACGGCCCGGAACCGGTGAACCTGGGCGCGGGGTTCGAGATCCTGATCCGCGACCTGGTGACCACGATCGCGCGGCTGATGGGTTTTGCCGGTGAGATCCGCTGGGACCCAAGCAGGCCCGACGGCCAGCCACGCCGCTCGCTCGACACTTCCCGCGCCGAGCGGCTGTTCGGCTTCCGCGCCACGACCTCTTTCGAGGAGGGGCTGCGGCGCACGATCGAATGGTACCGGGCCGAACCAGGCCGGCCAGGCAGGTGAGCGATCCGGTCCTCGAAGAGGTCCGCAACTTCTACGACGCGAACCACGAGGGCCTGGAGCGCGCTCGCCGCGCGCGGCGCTACTACTACGGCCGCCTCGAGCGCGTGCTCGCGGCCCGCATTCCGGCCGGCTCGCGCGTCCTCGACATCGGCTGCGGCGCCGGGCAGCTGCTCGCGGCGCTTCGCCCATCGCGAGGCGTCGGCATCGACATCTCGGCACGGGCCATCGCCACCGCCCGCTCGCTGCACGCGGGCGCGCCACTCCACTTCCTCGAGGGAGACGCTGCCAGCCCCGCCGTGCTGGCCCAGGCCGGCGGAGCCTTCGACGCGATCGCGATGGTCAACGTCGTGACGCATCTCAGCGACGTGCAGGCCGCGGTCGAAGCCCTCCACGCCGTCTCGCATCCCCGCACGCGCCTCTTCATCTACAGCTACAGCAGGCTCTGGCAGCCCGTCTTGCGGCTGGCCGAGATGCTGAAGCTCAAGTACGAACAGCCTCCCGAGTCCTGGCTGCCTCCGGAGGAAGTGGCCCACATGCTGTCGCTGGCGGACTTCGAGGTGATCCGCCGGGATCGCGAGATCCTGCTGCCCATCGGCGTGCCGCTCGTGGCGGATGTGCTCAACAAGTATCTGGGGCATCTGCCCGCGATCGAACACCTGGCGCTCATGTACGGACTGGTGGCGCGGCCGGCGCCCCAGCGCTTCGCCCGCGCGCGCTCGTCGCAGCCGAGCACCAGCGTCATCATCCCGTGCCGCAACGAGGCAAGCCACATCGCGCCACTCGTGGCGCGCCTGCCGGCGCTCCCGCCCAACAGCGAGTTCCTGTTCGTCGAGGGCAACTCGCAAGACGACACCGAGGGCGCCATCCGCCGCGCGATCGAGGCGAATCCGGAAAAGCCGCTGCGCCTTCTGAAGCAGCCGGGGCGCGGCAAGGGCGACGCGGTGCGGCTGGGCTTCCAGCAGGCACGCGGCGAGGTGCTGCTGATCCTCGACTCCGACATGGGGGTCGCCCCCGAAGACCTGCCGAAGTTCGTGGAGGTCCTGCTGCGCGGCAAGGGCGAGTTCGTGAACGGCTCGCGGCTCGTGTATGCGATGGAAGGCCGGGCGATGCGCTTCCTGAACCTGCTGGCGAATAAGTTCTTCGCGCTGCTCTTCAGCTGGCTGCTCGGGCAGCAGGTGCGCGACACGCTGTGCGGCACCAAGGCCCTGTATCGCGAGGACTACGAGCGGATCGCCGCGAAGCGCGCCTACTTCGGCGACTTCGATCCCTTCGGCGACTTCGATCTGCTGTTCGGAGCCGCGCGGCTCAACCTGCGGATCGTGGATCTCGCGATCCGCTACCACGAGCGGCGCTACGGCGAGACCAGGATCTCGCGCTTTCGCCACGGAGCGCTGCTGCTCCGGATGAGCCTGTTCGCCGCGCGCAAGCTGAAGTTCCTGTGAAGCCCGGGACGAGGCGGGCCCTGCTGGGGCTCGCAGCCCTGTGCGTCTTTCACATGCGCGAGGCGCTCTTCGAGGGCCGCGTCTACTTCGAACGCGACCTGCACCTGCAGTGGTACGGGCAGATCCAGAGCTTCGTCGCCTCCGTCGCCGCGGGGGTGTTTCCGCTCTGGGACCCGTGGGTCGGCTTCGGCCAGCCCCTGTTCGCGAACGCCAACGCGCAACTGCTCTATCCGCCCACCTGGCTCAACCTGCTGATGCGGCCGGGGACGTACTACACGCTCTATCTCTTCGGGCACCTGTTGGCCGCGGGTATCGGCGCGTTCGCGCTGTCGCGGCGCTGGGGCGTGTCGGTGGGCGGATCCTTCGTCGCCGCGGCTGTGTGGCTGATGAGCGGTCCGCTCTTGTCCCTGGGCAACGTCTGGAATCACCTGGCCGGCGCGGCGCTCCTGCCCTTTGTCCTGCTCGGCGCCGTGCGGGTCGTGGACGGCGGCGGGCCTCGTCCGATCCTGGCACTGGCCGCGGTGCTGGCACTTTCGGTTCTCGCCGGATCACCGGACTTCCTGCTGCTCGCGGCGTTACCCGCCTTCGCCTTCGCATGGCTGCCGGGCCCCCAGGACCTCGCGCACTTCCGGCTGCGTCGCCTCGCACGCCTCGCCTGTGCCGTACTGCTCGCGGCCGGCCTGTGCGCGGCTCAACTCCTGCCGTCCCTCGACCTGGTCACAGGCTCGAGCCGGGCGCATCTGCCGGCCGGGGTGCGCGGCTACTGGTCGGTCCATCCGTGGCTGGCGCTTCAGACGCTCCTGCCCCTCGAATGGAACGCGCTCGCGTGGCTGCCGGAGCGGCGCGCACTGTGGTTCGAGTCGCGGGAGCCCTATCTGTTCTCGCTCTACGTCGGGCTCCCCGCGCTCGCCCTCGCCGGCCTTGGCCTGACCCGGAGCGGGCACCGGCACCGGCTTGCGCTTCTCGCGACCGCGGCTCTGGGCCTGCTCTTCGCGCTCGGACGGCACACTCCCGCCTACGCAGCGACGCTGGCCCTGGCGCCGCCCCTGGGGCTCATCCGCTACCCCGCCAAGGCCATGGTCCTGTTCTCGTTTGGCGGTGCGATGCTGGGCGGCGCGGGCTTCGATCGCTGGCGCCGCGCGCCGGCCCCGCGCTTCGCGTGGGCTCTTGGGGGCACGGCTGTGGGCCTCGGCGTGCTGGCGGCCTGTCTCCTGACGTGGCCTGCGTCGCTGGGGCCCGCGCTCGTGGTTCGCGTGGCGACCGACCCTCCGTTCTCGGTGCTCTTGCGCCCGCTGCTCGCGGCGCTCTTCCGGGCGGCGGGCCTCGCGCTGCTGCTCGGCCTGCTGGCAGCGCTTCGCGAGCGCCGTCCGGGTTGGGCGACGGCCAGTGGCATGGCGGTGGCGGCGGCCGCGATCCTCGACCTGACGATCGCCCACCGCAACCTCAATCCGACAGCACCCCGCGACTTTTACCGCGTGCGACCCGAGGTGCTGAACGTCATCGAGGCGCGCGATCCGCGCCGGCTGCTGACGTTCGACTACACGATGGCCCCCGGGCTCAGCGAGGCGCTGCTGGGTCGCGAGCACCCGTATCTGGTCGCAGGGCAGGCGGGGCCACGGAACCTGTGGCAGGGGGCCATGGGTGTGCGCCTCTACCCGGTAGCGCCTGTGACCGGGGGCTTCTTCGTCTACGGCAGCTTTGGCCGCGACCTCCTGGGCATCCAGCCGGAACCGCTCGCGCGACTGAGCGACCTCGCCACGCAGCGAATCGGATCACCCGAATGGCAGCGCCTGCTCGCGCTGGCGGGCGTCGCCCACCTCGTCGCGCTCCACGACGGCGCCCTGGGACCGCTCCCGCCGCGCGGGCGCTTTCACGGCCCGTTCTTCGAAGACGCGCGCCTGTACGAGGTCCCGGGGGCGCTTGCCCGCTGCCGCGTGGTGAGCGGGGTTCGGCAAGGTGACGATCCCGGCGCCCTGCTCGCCCCCGACTTCGACCCAACCCGCGAGGTGCTGCTTGCCGGGGTGCCGGCGCGACCCGCGGCGAGCGACTTCCTCGGGCGCTGCGTCGTCCGCAGCCTGGGGACCGACCGTGTAGTCCTCGTGGCGCACGCGAGCGCCCCGGCTTTCGCGGTCCTCGCCGACGCCTGGGACCCCGGCTGGCACGCCACGGTCGATGGTCGCGAAGCACCCCTGCTGCGTGGAAACGTGGCCTTTCGCGCGGTCGCCGTGGAGGCAGGCTCCCACGAGGTCACGCTGCGCTACCGGCCCCGCGGCTTCTTTCCGGGACTCGGGCTGAGCGCCGCGAGCCTCGCCCTGGCCGCGACGCTATGGATCAGGGCTGGAAGAACTCGCCGAGCCTGATCGCGTCGATGGGACCCGCCGCCACGTCGCGCACGCTTCCGCCGGGCTTGACCCGCAGCGTCAGCGGCACGCGGTGCAGCTTGTAGACCCGGCTGAAATCCCCGCCGGGAGTTCGCAGCACGCTGAACGAGATCGGCGTCGCCATGAACCACCCGGGAGGCTCGCGGTCGAGCAGCACGCCGAACACGGTCAGGTTCGGCGCTCGCCGCTCGAAGGCTCTGTTCCACAGTGGCAACATCTTGTGGCACGCCGGGCAGCCGCTCAGGAAGAACATCAACACGGTGTCCGGCCCCTCGGGGAAGCTTATGCTGCGGCGCGTGCCGTCGACGCCCTCGGCTTCGAAGGCCGGGACGACGTCGCCGATCGCCAGCTGCGGAGCTGGCGTCGCCCCGGGGGCGGGGCCCTGCGCGCGGACCGGCAACGAGAACCAGGCGCTCGCCGCGAGCGCCGCGAGGCCGCTGGAGAAACACATTCTATTCATACTGGCTCCTCCACAACCGAGACCCGCGGGCGATCGATACCAGGCCCGCCTCGGGATCGTAGGCAAATGTCGCATCGGACGGATCGCGAGGGATTTCGCGGACGAGCCCAGCGGCCACGAGCTCCGACAGCTCACGCGGGTAGCGGCCTCGCGCTTCGTGAAAGCGCTCGACGAGTGCTTTCAGCGAATCGCGCGTGTCCAGGGCGTCGATGACCTGGAGATGATAGGCCGCGTTCTCCCGCATCGACCCCGCGCCCGTCTCGTACTGGCGCCGCCAGATGGCGCGGGCCGCGTTGCGATCGTCGCCCATCAGGAACTTGCCCGCGAGGCTCTCGAGCCAGAACGGCGCCCCGGGTAGCTTCGAGGCCTCGACCAGCACCTCCGCGGACCGCTTCGAGTCCTTCATGAAGACGAACCAGAAGCTGCCCAGGTCCCAACGCAGGCGCCACGAGCCCGGAATCTGCCGCACGCCCGCGTCCAGCACTTCGATGCCCTCGGCCGGCTTGCCCGCGCCCTGGGGCCGGCTCTCGGAGAGGAACACCGCGCCATAGCGATAGGCGAGCTCGAAGCGCGGGTCGAGGCCGGTGGTGATGTCGATCAGGGGTCGGAGCAGCTCGTAGTGGGGATCCGGCGCGAAGGCACGCTGGGCGCCGAAGTACTGCACGGTGCGGAGCCAGTACAGGTCGGCCATCAGATCCTCGAAGCCCGGCGCGAGGCGCCGCACCTCGGCCGCCGTTCTGAGATAGATGCGTCCTTCGCGCAACGCGCCCCCCCCCAGGGCGGCCTCGAACCGGATCTGGATAAGCGGGATCAAGGGGACCAGCAGCAGGAACAGGAAGCGCGTCAATTCAGGTCCCGGGAGGCGAAGGCGAGACGTGCTGCACCCAGCAGGATGGCGCAGTACGCGAGGGCATAGGCCGTCATCCACAGCAAGGCCACGGGCGACACGGGATCGCCGTAGACGACCTCGTTCTTGACGTCGAAGTTCTGGAAATTCGGCAGCGCCCAGTAGAGGCCCGTCACCAGCCAGTGGGGCACGCTGGTCACGTCGCGCATGTCCCGGATCACGTCGGAGAGGCGTCCGGCGACCACGACAGCGAGGGTCCAAAGC
Source organism: uncultured Acidobacteriota bacterium (assembly GCA_964442185.1). Classification (GTDB taxonomy): domain Bacteria; phylum Acidobacteriota; class Vicinamibacteria; order Fen-336; family Fen-336; genus CADEEV01. The sequence continues at coordinate 52,846 of CAYTWT010000244.1, read as the reverse complement.
GTCGCGAGCAGCGACGACGACGCGACACTGGAGAAGAACAGGGCGACGGCGACCACCAGGATGAGGCCGAGGAAGATCGGATAGATCGCCTTCAGCAGAGCGAGGTCGGCCCGATGGTAGGTGACGAGCAGTGTCGCGAACAGCCCGAGCGACATCAGGCCGATGTTGACGAACAGCGTGAAGGACAGGCCCACGAACTTTCCCAGCAGGAACTCGGAACGGGTGAGTGGCTTGGCCAGGAGCGGATACAGGGAGCGCCGTTCGATCTCCTTGCTGATCAGGCCGACGCCGATGAACAGGGCGATCAGTGTGCCGAAGATGTCCATCGACCCGAGGCCGAGGTCCTTCACGATCTTCTCGTCCTGGCGGATGGACAACTGACCCAACAGCAGGCTGGAGGCGGTCATCAGCAGGGCGAAGAAGACCAGGTTGTAGAGAACGCGTTCGCGCACGGTTTCGCGAAAGGTGTTGGAGGCGACCGCGAGCACGCGGCTCAGTCCTGCCATGGCGCGCTCCCGGGTGCTTGCCCCATCTCCTTGATGAAGTAGTCCTCGAGGGACGGGCGCACGGGCTGAACCGAGAGGATCCGCGAGCCGCCGCGGGCGAGCGCCTCGATCGTGGCCGAGAGGGCGGGCTCCGGAACGAAGACCTGGGAGCGTTCCCCCATGCGGACCCCGGCGCGCGCCGGCTCCGGCAGGCCCGCGAGGCTCCCGCCACTGACGAGGATCTCGAGCGGGTGGGTGTCGTCCTGGCCCAGGATCTCGTCGAGACGGCCGGCCTTCAAGAGCCGGCCGCCGCGCAACAAGGCGACGCGGTCGCAGAGTCTCTCGGCGTCGGGAAGGATGTGCGTCGAGAAGAAGACCGTGCGGCCCTGTCTCTTGAGTCCGAGGATCACGTCGCCGACGAGGCGCCGGCCGATCGGATCGAGGCCGGACATCGGCTCGTCGAGAATCACGAGTTCGGGGTCGTTGAGGAGCGCCTGCGCGAGGCCAAGACGCTGGGCCATGCCCTTGGAGAAACGCCGTACGGAAACGTCGCGCGCCTCGCTGAGGCCGACCTGCGCCAGCAAGGAAGCGGCGCGTTCCGAGCGGACCGCCCGGGATAGCCCGAAGAGCCGTCCGACGTAGTCGAGGTACTCGCTCGGGGTCAGGTAGTCGTAGAAATAGGGTTGCTCCGGGAGGTAGCCCACGCGTGAGCGCCAGGCTGGGTCCCGCAGCGCCAGGCCCAGCACCCGGGCATCGCCGGAATCGGGAAACACGAGGCCCATCAGGGCCTTGATCGTGGTTGTCTTCCCGGACCCGTTGGGGCCGAGGTAGCCGAAGACTTCGCCCCTCGCGACTTCGAGGCTGAGGTCGGTGAGGGCCGCGCGGCGCACGCGCGCCAGAAACCCGACGCCGTAGGACTTCGAGAGATGAGAAACCGAGAGAGCTGGTTCGCTGGGGGTTGCCATGCCTCCTCAGAGCAGGCGGCATTCTAGCAGACAAGGCGGCGAAGTTTTTACTGGCCGATCCCCACGCAACCCAGGATCGAACCCGCGGTGCAGCAGTTCAACCCCGCCTGCGTGCCGGCCAGGACGCCGCTCGAATCGCCGCCGAAGCTGCGCGTCCCGGTTCGATTGAGGGACGTCGGAGAAGCCTGATAGCAGTAGGTGGCCACGTCCCCCGGCTCGTTTCCGGTCCCGAAGTAGTTGGCGTCGCGGCCGTAGCCGGACTTGGTCATAGGAACGGTGCCCAGGTTCGTGTCGAGGAAGCTGGGCGCCGTGGCCGAGTACCCCAGGATGCAGGCGCCGTTCGACGGTGTCGCCAGGCAGGAGACGATGCCGTACTCCCCGCTGTTGGCCCCGTGGTACGCCGCCTCGGCGGAGATCACGGTACGAATGTCGCCGATGGTCGCGGCTTCGTTCGCGGAGACCCGGGCCCGGAGCAGGCTGGGGATGGCGATGGCGGCGATGATTCCGATGATCGCGACGACGATCAGCAACTCGATCAAAGTGAAGCCGCGCTGCCTGGCCATGAGCCCCCGGGGAGAGTGGATGGAGAGGACGGGAAGAGGGGGCCCGAAGGCCCCCCGCACGGAAGAAGCCCTAGTTCAGGGCGATGCAGCTGCCCGTGTTGAGCGAGCCCACGGTGGGCCCGCCGACGCAGCAGTTGACAGCCTGCTGCGAGCCGGCCAGAACGCCGCTGGCATCGCCGCCGAAGCTGCGCGTGCCGGTGCGGTTCAGCGACGTCGGGCTGGCAGCGTAGCAGTAGCCGTCGTCACCGACACCCACGGCGTTGCCCGAGGGTGTGTACAGGCGGAAATAACCGGACTTGGTCAGCCCGACGGACGTGAGGTTGCTATCGAGGAACGTTGGCGCCGTCGTCGAATAGCCGGGGATGCAGGTCCCGACCGCCGGAACCGATAGACAAGTCGAGGCGCGCGGGTATCCGTTGCCGTTGCTCGCACCCTCGTAGGCAGCCTCAGCCGAGATCCAGGTGCGGATGTCGCCCTGGGTGGCCGACTCGTTCGCGGAAACGCGCGCACGGAGCAGGCTGGGGATCGCGATCGCCGCGATGATACCGATGATCGCGACGACGATCAGCAGCTCGATCAGCGTAAAGCCCTTCTGATTCTTCATAATTCGATTCTTTTCCTTTCACCATTGCAATGGCTGGTGTCGAGGAAGAGCAAGAGCAGTGCCATGAACGAAGATATCTAAGTTATTGATTCTATTGACTTAGAGATCTCGCTTCGACGCCAACCCAGGCAACAATTTGTGCCGGGCGGCCAATTTTTGTCAGGTTTGGCCCTCCTCGGGATACTTGGACAGGAGATAGCGAAGCGCACGAGGTGTGATTCCGAGAAGTCGCGCGGCCTCGCCGCGCTCCCCGGCAGCCCGCGCCAGCGCCTCGCGAAGCAGCTCCCGCTCGATCGTCCGCATGTAGTCGTCCAGGTTGAAACCGTCCGTGAGCCGGCTCGGCGTCGCCGGAGCCGACAGACCGAGCGGCGAGCGCAGCGATTCCGGCAGCCGCTCCACGAGGATCGCCGGCGTCGTCTCGAGAGCCACCGCACGCTCGATCGCGTTCTCCAGTTCGCGCACGTTGCCAGGCCAGGCGTAGTGGCTGAGGCGGGCCATGGCTTCGCTCGAGATCTTCCCGACCGCCTTGCCCATCTCGCGGCTGAAGCTCCCCAGGAAGTGTTCGGCCAGAAGCGGGATGTCGTCGCGCCGCTCGCGCAGGGGCGGGATGTGGATCGGGATCACGTTCAGGCGATAGTAGAGATCCTCGCGGAAGCGGCGCTCGCGCACGAGCGTCGAGAGCGGCCGGTTGGTGGCGGCCAGGACGCGCACGTCCACCTCGATCTCGTCGGTGCTCCCGACGCGTCTTATCTTCTTGTCCTGGAGCGCCCGGAGCAGCTTCACCTGCATCGACGGCGGCGTCTCGCCCACCTCGTCGAGGAACAGCGTGCCGCGATGCGCCGCCTCGAACAGGCCCTTCTTGGTGTGGTGCGCATCGGTGAAGGCGCCCTTCATGTGCCCGAAGAGCTCGCTCTCGAGCAGCGTCTCGGTCAGCGCGCCACAGTTGATGGACACGAAGGGCGCGTCCCTGCGCGGCGAAAGGGTGTGGATCGCCTTGGCCACGAGTTCCTTGCCGGTGCCGCTCTCGCCGGTGATGAGCACGGTCGAGTTGGTCCCCGCGACCGAGCGCACCATGCCGAAGACGGCGGCCATGCTCGAGGAGACGCCGATGATGCTGCCGAGGGCGTGGCGGCTGTGGAACTCCGCCTTGAGAAGGAGGTTCTCCTCCTCGAGCTTGCGCCGGTCGATGACACGCCGCGCGACGAGCTTCAGCTCCTCGACGTCGAAGGGCTTGGTCAGATAGGCGTCGGCGCCCAGGCTCATGGCCGCGACGTTCATCTCGTGGGAGCCGAAGGCGGTCATCACGATCACCACGGTCTCCGGAGACGCCGCCTTCACGTGGCGCAGGATCTCGAGCCCGTCCCCGTCGGGCAGTTTCACGTCGGTGATGATCATCTCGACCGGCCCCTGGCCGAGGATGGTCGCGGCCTGCGAGCGGCTCTCGGCCGCCAGGACTTCGAAGCCTTCCTTGCGCAGCATGATGCCGAGCATCTCGCGCATGGAGGGCTCGTCGTCGACGACCAGGATTCGTTTCAAGCCGGGGCCTCGTGGGCGATGCTATCGCGGTGTGGTGAAGCGCTTCAAGCTTGGGGGCCCCCGCCGTTCCAGCCAGGGCGTCGTCGCTGCGGCGAAGAGCCCCAGCGGGCCACGAGACGCTCGCGGGCTGTCGCCGCCCGAAGCCGGCTCAAGCGGGAACCGGTGCCGCGACCAGAGGCAGACGAACCTCGACTTCCGTGCCCTGAGACGGCGCGCTACGGACGCTGATGTCCCCTTGGTGGTCGTGGACGATCCGGTAGACGATGGCGAGCCCAAGGCCGGTGCCGCGAGGCGTGCCGGATCGAAACGGTTCGAAGAGCGCGCGCTGCTCGTCGGCCCCCATCCCGCGCCCCTGGTCGCGGACCACGAGCACGGCCTCCGCGTGGCGCCGGGCGAGCTGGATTTCGAGCGCCCCGCCCTGCGGCATCGCCTCGAGGCCGTTGCGCGCGAGGTTCCAGAAGACCTGGGCCACCTGGTCCGGGTCGGCGAGGCACACGCAGGGTCCCGGCTCGGCCTCGAACAGCACGCGATGCGCGGCGGAGACTTCGGGGCCGTTGCGAAGCAGCGTCACGGCCTCGGAGACGACGCGTGAGATGTCCACGGGTCCGAGCGGCTGCGCCGAGGGCCGCGCCTGAAACAGGAACTGATTGAGCGTGTCGGACAACCGCTTCGATTCGCGGGTGATGATCGAGAGCAGGCGCGCCTGGTCGGGCGAGATCTCCGGCTCGGACATCAGTACCTGGGCCGAGCCGCTGATCGAGCCCAGTGGATTTCGTATCTCATGGGCGAGATATGCGGCCATCTCCCCGACCGCGGCCAGCTTTTCCTTGATGCGCACCTCGTGCTCGAGGCGCTTCACCTCCGTCAGGTCCTGGAAGACCAGCAGAAAGCCCTGCCGGCCGGGCTCGCCGGTGGCGAGCGGCGAAACCGAGACCCCGAGCTCTCGCCGGGGCCCGCTGGGGACCCTGTAACCCATCTCCAGGCGCGAGAGGCCGCGGTTGGCCGCGCGCGCCGCCAGCGCGGCGGCGTCGAGCGCGGGAGCGCCGAATAGCTCGGCGAGGCGATGACCCTGGAGTTCCGAAGAGCGGCGCCCCAGGATGCTTTCTCCCACCCCGTTGACGTAGAGCACGCGCGAGCTGGCGTCGGCGGTGATCAGGCCGCTGTGCATGCTGTCGACGATCACCTTGTTGAGCTCTTGCAGGTCGGCCACCTGCTCGGCGGCCTGCTCGAGCCGCTTCCCGGCGCTCCGCAGGCCCTCGGCGAGATAGGACGCGACCGTGGCGACGGTCGCGCACGCGACGAGGGTGACGAAGATCGAGTAGACGAGATGCTTGGCCGGGGCATACGGCACGTCCTCGAGCCCCTGGGGCGGAATCGCGCCGGACCTCACGGCCCACAGCAGCGCTCCGTAGAACACGGTCGCCAGGCCCGCGAGGATCATCCCATGGCGGCGGAACAGCAGGACGCTCCCCGACAGCACCGAGATCGGGTACAGGAGGATGAAGCCTCCGGCCCGGATCCCACCCGTCAGGTAGACGAGGCCGGTGATGGTCAGCAGGTCGCCGACGACCTGCGCGTAGACGAGCGGCTCGAGGCGCGGGAAGAGCCGAAGCGCCAACACGTGGAGGATCGTGGCTGCGTATGTCGCGGCGATCAGAAAATAGAGAGGGTTGACCCGCGCCAGCGTCTCGGAAACCGCCTCGACGTAGACGGCAACCAGCAGCAGGGTGGTGACCATCACCACCCTGAGCGCCATCAGCCGCTTGAGCTTGCGCTCCAGCGTGGGTTCCATGGGCCTTGCCGCCGCCTCGCGGCGCCCTTGCGCGCTGCCGCCTAGTGGCTGAGCTGGCTGATCAGCGAGAACAGCGGCATGTACATGCTGATCACGATGCCGCCGACGGTGACCCCCAGGAACAGGATCATGACCGGCTCCATCAGTGTGAGCAGGTTCGCCACCGCCTGGTCCACCTCCTCCTCGTAGAAGTCTGCGATCTTGGCGAGCATCGTGTCGAGGGCGCCGGTCTGCTCGCCGACGCCGATCATCTGGACGACCATCGAGGGGAACTCGCCACTCTCCCGGAGCGGCTGGGCAATGGTGAGACCACCCTCGACCCCCTTTCGGACGTTCATGATGGCGTCTTCGATGATGGCGTTGCCGGCGGTGCGCGCGGTGATCTCGAGGCCGTCGAGGATCGGCACACCGGAGGAGATCAGCGTGGCGAGGGTCCGGCAGAAGCGCGCCACCGCAATCTTCTGCATCAGCACGCCGATGATGGGCGCCTTCAGGACCAGGCGATCGACCACGCGGCGGCCGCGGTAGGTCGCGTAGTAGCGGCGGAACAGGATGACAGAGACCACAGCGCCCACGACCAGAAACGGCAGCAGTCGTATGAACCAGTTCGAAGCGGTGATCACGATGCGGGTCGGCAGCGGCAGTTCCGCGCCGAGGCCTTCGAACATGGCCGCGAAGGTCGGGATGACCTTCCAGAGAATGATCGCGATCACGAGCCCGGCAATCCCCATCACGGCGACCGGATAGACCATCGCGCCCTTGACCTGGGCCTTCAGCTTGACGGCTTTCTCGATGTAGGTCGCAAGCCGCTTCAGGATCGTGTCGAGGATACCGCCGGCCTCCCCGGCCGCGATCATGTTGGTGAAGAGCTCGTCGAAGGCCTTTGGGTGCTTGCGCATCGCGTCGGCCAGGGAGGCGCCGCCTTCCACGTCCATGCGGGTCTGCTGCAGGATCTTCGCGAAGGTCTTGTTGTCCTGCTGCCCGCCCAGGATCTCCAGGCACTGCACCAGGGGCAGGCCGGCGTCGATCATGACGGAGAACTGGCGCACGAAGATCGCGAGGTCCTTGGGGGGCACGCTGCCGCCCAGCTTCGGAACCGCGAACTCCTTGCCCTTCTCCTTCACCGAGGACACCAGGATCTGGTCCCTGCGGAGCAGCGCCATCAAGGCGTCCTTGCTGTCGGCGACACGCTCTCCGGACACCGACTTGCCGTCGCGGGTCTTGCCTTTGTAGACGTATGCGGGCATCTAGCGCCTCCCTCTATCGGGGCCGAACGGGCGGCCGGCCCCCCGGCTGCGGTGTCGACAGTCCGGCGCCGCGATTGATCATGTCCTGCAGCTCTTCGGCGTTCGAACTCACCCCCAGGGCCGTCTGGAGCGTGATCTGCTTCGAAAAGTAGAGGGTCGCCAAGGCCTGGTTGAAGGTCTGCATGCCGTACTTCTCCTGCCCGGTCTGCATCGTGGAGTAGATCTGGTGGATCTTGTCTTCGCGGATCAGGTTACGGATCGCGGCGTTCGGGATCATGATCTCCATGGCCAGGCAGCGTCCCGTGCCGCTCGACTTGGGCAACAGGCTTTGGCACATGACACCTTCCAGCACCAGTGACAGCTGAGCCCGGATCTGGGGCTGCTGGTGGGCGGGGAACACGTCCACGATTCGGTTGATGGTCGACGCCGCCGAGTTCGTGTGGAGCGTGCCGAAGGTCAAGTGGCCCGTCTCGGCGATGCGCAGCGCGGACTCGATCGTCTCCAGGTCCCGCATCTCTCCGATCAGCACGATGTCGGGATCCTGGCGCAGCGCGGCGCGCAGCGCGGCCGTGAACGAGTGCGTGTCGGCGTGCAGCTCGCGCTGGTTCACGACGCACTTCTTGTGGGCGTGCAGATACTCGATCGGGTCCTCGATCGTGATCAGGTGCTCATGGCGTTCGTTGTTGATCTTGTCGAGCATGGCCGCGAGTGTCGTCGACTTGCCGGAGCCGGTCGGTCCCGTCACCAGCACCAGGCCGCGCGGCTTGTCGCAAATGCCCGCCACCACCGGCGGCAGGCCCAACTCCTTGAAGCTGCGGATCTCGTAGGGGATGGTTCGATACACGGCGCCGACAGCGCCGCGCTGGCTGAAGACGTTGGCGCGGAAGCGGGCCAGGCCCTTGATCCCGAAGCTGAAGTCGAGCTCCAGGGTTTCCTCGAAGCGATGCTTCTGCGCGTCGGTGAGGACGCTGTAGGCGAGTTGCTTGGTCTCGACGGCCGTGAGCGGGGGCAGGTCCAGGGGCCGCAGCTTGCCGTCGACGCGGACCTGAGGCGGCGAGTTGGTGGTGATGTGGAGGTCGGTTCCACTCATCTCGGTCATCGTCTTGAGCAACTGGTGCAGGCTGACTGCCACGCGTGGCCTCCTAGTGTACGGTCTCCCTCAGCACTTCCTCGATCGTCGTGACGCCGTTCCTGATCTTCTCGAGGCCGCTCATGCGCAGCGTCAGCATACCTTCCTCGAGCGCCTTGCGCTTGAGCTCGACGGCCGTCGCCCCGACCATGATGAGATCGCGGAGGCCCTCTGAGATCTCCATCACCTCGTACAGGCCCACGCGCCCCTTGTAGCCGGTCCCGTTGCACACGCCGCAGCCACGGCCCTTGAACAACTTGAACGTGCCGACGCTCTCGGGCGTGAAGCCGATGTCGATCAGGCTCTTGGTCGGCACGTCGCTGAGCTCGACCTTGCAGTTCGAGCAGATGCGCCGGATCAGGCGCTGCGCCTGGATCAGGTTCACGGCCGTTCCCACGAGGAAGGGCTCGATGCCCATGTTGACGAGGCGCGAGATGGTCGAGGGCGCGTCGTTGGTGTGGAGCGTCGAGAGCACCAGGTGACCCGTGAGCGACGCCTTCACGGCAATCTCGGCCGTTTCGTAGTCACGGATTTCGCCGACCAGGATGGTGTTCGGGTCCTGGCGCAGGAACGAACGCAGCGCCGCGGCGAAGTTGAGCCCGATCGCATCGCGGATGTTCACCTGGTTGATCCCGGGCAGGTTGAACTCGACCGGGTCCTCGGCCGTCATGATGTTCGTGTCCGGCTTGTTGAGGGCGGCCACCGCGGAGTACAGCGTGTTGGTCTTGCCGGATCCGGTGGGGCCCGTCACGAGCACGATGCCGTAGGGTTTCGAGATCGCCTTCTGGAAGCGATCGAGCGAGCCCTGCTCGAAGCCCAGCTTCGTCATGTCGAGCATCAGCTTCGACTTGTCGAGCAGCCGCATCACGATCTTCTCGCCCCACAGCGTAGGCAGGCAGGAGACGCGGAAGTCGAGGTCCCGGCTGCGGTCCTCGACCTTCATCTTGATCTTGATACGGCCGTCCTGGGGCAGGCGTTTCTCCGAGATGTCGAGCTTGGCCATGATCTTGATCCGCGAGATCAGCGGGTCGCGCAGCTTCATGGGCAGCGCCATCACGTTGTACAGGATGCCGTCGATGCGGAAGCGGACGCGGAACTCCTTCTCGTACGGCTCGATGTGGATGTCGGAGGCGCCGCGCTTCAGCGAGTCGATCAGCAGCACGTTGGTGAGCTTGATGACCGGGGCCGCCTCGGACGACTTGGCGAGCGCGCCGAGGTCGATCTCGTCCTCCTCGGTGCGAACCGTCTCGACGTCGGCCTCTTCGTCGCCCATCGAGTCGAGGTCGTACTCGGAGAGCCCGACGGACGCCATGTCGTCGAGGGTGAGGGCGGGGCCGTCGATCACGTCTTTGAGCGACGGCGAGCCGCCCAGGCCCATCGGGATGTGCGAGCCACCGACGCCACCGTCGCTCCGCAACTGCAACGAGCGGGACGAGCCGTAGTACTTCTCGATCGCCTCCTCGAGCGAGATCTCGGAGGCGACCACGGGCTCGACGTTGTAGCCCGTCATGAACTTGATGTCGTCCATGGCGAACACGTTGGTCGGGTCGGCCATCGCGATCGTGAGTGTCGCCCCGGAGCGGCTGAGCGGGAGGATTTGGTACTTCCTCGCGGTCTCGGCCGGGATGATCTTGATGATCGCCGGATCCACTTCGAAGTGTTCGAGGTTGATCGAGGGCACGCCGTACTGGCGTGAGAGGAGGCTGGTGATCTCTTCGTCCCGGACATAGCCCAGGGACACGAAGGCCCTCCCCAGCTTCCCGCCATTCATCTTCTGATGGCTGAGAGCCTCCTGCAGCTGCTGAGGAGTGACCATGTTCTCCTTGAGCAGCAACTCGCCGAGCTTGACGGGCATAGTTTCGCTAAAAACCTAGGGTTGTCCGATATTTAGTCGCGAAATGTTAGCGCGCCGCTTCGGGGGGTGTCAAGGGCGATACGCACACCCTCTGGCGCCAGGCCGAACGGATCAGCGCGAGAGCCCCGTGCAAGCGGGCGAGCCCTGGTGAAGCGGCATGGGTGTGCTAGCATACCCAGCTCAATCCCCGCTTCGAATGACTGAAGAACGCCCGCTCGCGCTCAGCCGGCCCTGGTTCGACGAGCGCGAAGCCGAACGGGTGCGTGCAGCGCTCGCCGGCAGGACTGCCGGCGATGGGCCCTTCTGCCGGCGTGTCGAAGAGCGCCTCGAGAGACAGCTCGGCTCGCCGCGTGTGCTGCTGACGAGCTCGTGCACGCACGCCCTCGAGCTGGCGCTGATGGCTCTGGGCATCGGCCCGGGCCAGGAGGTGATCGTCCCCTCGTTCACCTTCGTGTCGACGGCGAATGCCGTGCTTCGCGCCGGCGCCCGCCCGGTGCTGGCCGACATCGAGGACCGCTCGCTCGGCCTCGATCCGGCCGACGTCGAGCGGCGGATCACCCCGCGCACCGCCGCGCTGCTGCCGGTTCACTATGCCGGCATCGGCTGCGAGATGACGCCGCTGCTCGAACTCGCGCGGCGGCTGGGTCTCAAGGTGATCGAAGACGCCGCCCAGGGACTGGGCGCCAGCCTCGACGCTCACGCGCTCGGCTCGCTCGGCGACGCCGGCTGCTTCAGCTTCCACGAGACCAAGAACCTGACCTGCGGCGAGGGCGGCGCCCTGGCGCTTCGGGATCCCGCCGTGGCGGCGCGAGCCGAGATCATCCGCGAGAAGGGCACGAACCGCAACGCCTTCCTGCGCGGGGAGGTGGACAAGTACACGTGGCTCGCCGAGGGCTCGAGCTACGTCCTGTCGGACGTGCTGGCCGCGATCCTCGACGCCCAACTCGACAAGCAGGCCGAGATCGCGGCCCGGCGCCGGCGCTTCGCGACGCGCTACCGCGAGGGGCTGGGACCTTGGGCGAGCGCCCACGGCGTGCGGCTTCCGGCCCAGCTTCCGGGTCGCGCCGTGAACGATCACATCTTTTACCTGCTGTTGCCCGACGCAGCCGCCCAGGCGACCTGCCTTGACAGCCTGCGCTCGCGCGGCATCGGCGCCGCGTTCCACTACGTGCCGCTCCACTCGTCGCCCTTTGGATCGTCCCTGGGCACGGGCAGTGGCTTCCCGGTCACCGAGCGCGTCGCCTCGACCCTGGTGCGGCTGCCGCTCCACCCGCTGCTGGAGGACGCTGACGTCGCGCGCGTGATCGAGGCCGTCCGGAAGAGCCTTTGATGAACGCGCCGACGACGCCCCTGCTGAGCCTCGTGCTTGCCTGCTACAACGAGGAAGAGGTGCTCGAAACCAGCTTTCGGGAGATTCGCGACACGCTCGTCGATTTCGGCCGGCCGTTCGAGATCCTGTTCGTGGACGACGTGAGTCGCGACCGGACGCGCGAGCTGATCGCGGGCATCGTCGAGCAAAACCGCGACCTCCAGATCCGCGTCATCCTGCACGAGAACAACCAGGGCCGCGGCGCCACCGTCAGCGACGGCTTCCGCGCCGCCCGCGGCGAGATCGCCGGCTATCTGGACGTGGATCTCGAGGTGCACTCGCGCTACATCCCGTCGCTGGTGCGCGCGATCCAGAACGGCGCCGAGGTGGCCACGGTGCGGAGGATCTACGCGTTCCAGGCGCGCGCCCTCGACCGCTACTTCATGAGCCGGGGCTATTCATGGCTGGTGCGGCGGATCCTCGGCAGCTCGCTTCACGACACCGAAACCGGCTACAAGTTCATCCGGCGCGAGAAGCTGCTGCCGGTGCTCGAGGCGACGCAGGACCCGGGCTGGTTCTGGGACACCGAGTTCATGCTGCGGGCCGAGCGCCAGGGCTTCTCGATTCGCGAGATCCCGGGGGCGTACGTGCGGCGCTGGGACAAGACCTCCAAGGTGAGCGGCTTTCGCGATTCGATCGCCTATCTCCGGCGGCTGCTTCGATTCCGCGGCTCGCTGCAGCGGGGCGAGGCGTGAAGGCCTTGCGCGAGATCGGGCTCGGCCACGCCGCGAGGTTCGGCTTCTACACGCTCGCCATGCTGCCCTATCGTGTCGCCCTGGCCCCGCAGCTGCGCGTCCTCTGGCTCCGGCTGCTCGGGGCGCGCATCGGCCGCCGCTCGATTCTGCACGACGTGCGCTTCTTCAATCTCTACCGGCGGGGACTGTCGGGTTTCTCGCTCGGTGACGACTGCTTCCTGGGCGACGAGTGCCTGCTCGATCTGGCGGACGAGATCCGCTTCGAGGCTCACGTCACGCTGGCCGAGCGCGTGCTCATCCTCACCCACACCAACGTGGGCTACCAGGATCACCCGCTCCAAGGCCGCTTCCCCGCCATGACGGCGCCCGTCACGATCCGGCGGGGCTCGTTCCTGGGCGCGAACGCGACGATCCTGCCCGGGCTGACGATCGGGCCGGAGGCGTTCGTGGCCGCCGGCAGCGTCGTGACGAAAGACGTGCCGCCCGGCACGCTCGTCGCGGGCGTGCCGGCGCATCCGCTGCGCACGCTCGCCTGAGGCCCGTGGCAGACGCGAGCGCCGCGCGACGGGCGTGGGCCGCGACCGGCACGGCGGTCGCTCTCGTGACGTTCCTCCCCTTCCTCCGAGGCGCGCTCTTCGGCCAGGCCTTCTTCTTCCGCGATCTGTCGCGGCAGTTCTTCCCGCTCCGGCGCTTCGCGGTCGAGGGGTTGCTGCGCGGGGAAGTGCGCCACTGGAACCCGCTCCTGAACGAGGGCGTGCCGCTTTCGCTGCCAGCCCTTTCCTACCCGCTCGACCTGCTCCAGCTGATCTTCAGACACGAGGCAGGCTTCTCATTGCTGCTGGCGCTGCACGTTCCACTGGGAGCGCTCGCGTTCTTGTGCCTCGGGCGCGGGCTGGGCCTGGGGCGCCTGGCGGCCGCCGGCGGGGCGATCGCGTATGCGCTCGGCGGTTTCTATCTCTCGACGCTCAACTTCTACGTCTACCTGCAGGCCGCAGCCTGGGCCCCGCTGCTGGCGCTGTCTCTGGTTCGCGCCGCCGAGGGCCGGCCGCGTTCGACGGCCGTTGCGGCGTTGCTCGTGGCCTTGGCGCTTTCCACCACCGGCGCCGAGATCGTGGCACAGGCTGTCGTGTTCGGCTTGGTACTCGCCTGGCCCGCGCTCTCGCTTCGCGGCCTCGCGCGCAGCCTGCTGAGCCTGGCTCTGGGCACAGGACTCGCAGCGCCCACGCTCGTCGCGCTGCGCGCGGCCATGGCGGGCAGCGCGCGCGCCTTGGGCTTCCCGACCGAGGTCGTGCTCGCCCAGTCCCTCCACCCCCTGACGCTCGTGCAGATCCTCGTCGGCAACTGGCACGGGGAGCTCGCCAACCTGGCGAATCACTGGTGGGGCGGCAATTTCTTCCCGTCCGGCTTCCCGTATCTGCTGAGCCTCTACCTTGGCCCTGCGCTTCTCGCGATCGCAGCCCTTGGCGCTTGCCACGGGCGCACGCCGGCGCTGCGCGTGAGCGTGCTCGGCCTGCTGGCCCTGGCCATCGCGGTGGGCTGGTGGGCGGGGCTCGCCCTGCTCGTCGACGCGCTCCCATTCGTGCACGCCTTTCGCCATCCCTCGAAGGCCTTCTTCACGACGCACCTGTGTGCGTCGCTGCTGCTGGCGCTGGGCATCGAACGCCTGGCGGCGCCGCCCGCGCGCCGCGCCTGGGCGACGCTCGCGGCGCTCGGCGTCGGCCTGGGCGGCCTGCTCGTGCTCACCCCGGCGCTTCCCCGGCTCGTACCCGAGACGGCCCGCTGGTTCCTCGCGGGTTTCCTCCCGCCTTCTTACGCTTGGCCGCAGCGAATCGCGGTCGGCGATGCCATGCTGTCGGATGCATCGCTGGGCGGACTCCTGGCGACCGCGCTGGGCGTCGTCGCACTGCTCGTGCGCTTCGGTCAACTGTGCGCGGATCGGGCACGCCTGGCGCTGGTCGTCGTAGTGGCGGCAGACCTGTTGCGCACCGGCGCCGGGCTCAACCCGATGGTGACGGCGCGGTTCTACATCGTCTCCCCAGAGCTGCGGCTGGCCCTCGAGCCGTTGCGCACGGGCGGCCGCCTCTTCGCCTGCGAGCCAGAATCCACCCAGGCCTATTTCCGCGCGCGCCGCGAGCGGCCGGACGAGCACGACGCGTGGAGCTTCGCGGTCGCGATGGAAACGCTGGCGCCGGCCACCAACGTCAGCCTGGGCGTCGCCACGGCGATGAGCCGCGACATGACGATGCTGGTTCCGGTGAATCAGGTCCTCGATCTCGACGAGCTCGGCCCGAGTGGCTTCTCCGCTGTCGTGGACCGACTGCGCAGGGCGGGAGTCGCGCACGTGGCATGCATCGAGCCGATCCAGAACGCGGCGCTTCGGCCGCGAACAACCCTGTCGCCCGCGCGCATCGCGCCGCTTCAGATCCACCTCTTCGACGTGAACGGAGCGCTTCCGTTGCGCGCCGTGGCGCGTGAGGTGCGCCCCGCGGCGGATCTGAAAAGCGCCGAGCGAATCGCGGCGGAGGACGGCTTCCAGGCTGCCGGTGGCGTCGCCGTGGAAGGTGCGACGTCGACGAGCGGGGCGAGCGGGAGTGTGGTCTCCAGCCTGGAGGCCCCGGATCGCCTCGCGTTCGCCGCCGAAGCCGATCGGGCGACCGTGCTTGTGGTTCGCGACGCGTTCGCGGCGGGCTGGACCGCGACGGTCAACGGCGCGCCAGCGCCGCTGCTCCGCGCCGACGGCAGGCACCGCGCCATCCCGATCCCGGCCGGCCGCAGCCACGTCGTGCTCCGCTATCGACCGGTCGGGCTGCCGGGCGCCCTCGGCCTGTCGCTTCTCTGCCTGGCCGCGATCGCGCGGGCGTTCCTGTATCGGTGATAGCACTCCTCTACCTCGCCTTCTTTGCATCGGGAGCCTCCGCGCTGCTTCTCGAAAGCCTCTGGTTCCGGGAGACGGGGTTGCTGCTCGGAAACAGCGTCTGGGCCACGAGCCTGGTCACCTCGAGCTTCATGGGCGGCCTGGCTGTCGGCAGCGCGCTCGCAGCGAGACGGGCCCGGCGCTTGAAGCGACCGCTCGTCGCCTATGCCGTGCTAGAAGTGGCGATCGCGACGACGGGAGTCGCCCTCGTCTTCGCGCTGCCGAACCTCGGCTCGTTCTTCGCGCCGGTCTTCGGACGCCTCGGGGGACACCCGGCCGGCCTGAATGCGCTGCGACTCGCACTCGCGTTCGGGCTGCTGCTGATCCCCGCCACGGCCATGGGAGCGACGCTGCCGCTGCTCGCAAGCGCGTTATCGGCTCGGGACGCGAACTTCGGCCGCGTGCTCGGCAGGCTGTACGGTTGGAACACCCTGGGCGGCGTGCTCGGGGCGCTCGCCGGCGAGGCCTGGCTGATCGAACGCCTGGGGCTGCGCGGAGCCGCGCTCGCCGCTGGCTCGCTCAATCTGCTGGCAGCCTGGCTCGCCCTGGGCGTCGCTCGCGGCAGCGCAGAAACCAAGCTCACGGCTTCGGATGCTCGCGGCTTGGTACCCTCACGAGGCCTCGTGCTGGCCGCGTTCTTGTGCGGGGCGATCGCGCTGGCTTTGGAAGTGCTCTGGTTCCGGCTGCTGCTGATGTTCGTCTACGGCACGAGCCTCGCGTTCGCCGTGCTGCTCGCGGTGGTGCTGCTAGGGGTCGCGGCCGGGGGCCTTCTCGCCGGCAGCGTGCTCCGCCGGATGCCGCAGACAGCGTCCCTGCTTCCGGCGCTCGCACTGCTGGGCGGAACGCTGAC
Source organism: uncultured Acidobacteriota bacterium (assembly GCA_964442185.1). Lineage (GTDB taxonomy): Bacteria > Acidobacteriota > Vicinamibacteria > Fen-336 > Fen-336 > CADEEV01. The sequence goes on along the minus strand of CAYTWT010000244.1, from coordinate 36,842 downwards.
CGTCTGGACCTATGCTGCCTCGCCCCACAGCCTCGCACCCCACGCTGCGGCACCGATCGCAACGATGACTCAGATCGCCCTGCCGGCTCTCGCCTTGATGTTCCCTAGCTGCGCCCTGTCGGGCCTGCTCTTCACGTTCCTCGGAGCCGCGCTGCGCTCTTCGGGGTACCAGGTCGCCGAGGCTTCGGGAACGCTGGCTTTCGCCAACACGCTGGGGGCGATGCTCGGCGCGCCACTGGCTGGCTTCTTCTTGCTTCCGTACGCGGGCATCGAGCAGGGCCTGTTCGTGCTGGCCGCGCTGTACTCGGTCGTGGCCGCGCTCACGTTCGATCGCGACGCGCTGCGCGACCCGGCGCGCGGCAGCGGCCGCGTCGGCCTCGCGGTCTCCGCACTGGCCTGGGCCGTAACGCTGGCGCTGTTTCCGTTCGGCCTGATGCGCAGCCGCCACCTCCCGATGGCCCTCGCAGCCTGGACGGCCGACGGCAGCCGCGTCGTCATCGAGCGCGAGGGCCTCACGGAGACGATCGCGTATCTGCGCCGCTCGCTCTTCGGGGCAACCGTCTCAACGCGGCTGGTGACGAACGGCTTCTCGATGTCGTCGAGCCAGCTCTCGGCTGAGCGCTACATGCGCCTATTCGTCTACTTGCCCGTGGCGCTCCGGCCCGAGCCGAAGCGAGCGCTGCTGATCAGCTACGGACTCGGGATGACGGCGAAGGCGCTCGCCGACACCCGCAGTCTCGAAGCCGTCGACGTGGTGGATACTTCGAAGGACATCCTGGAGCTCGGCCGCGTCGTTTTCCCCGACGGCGGCTTCCCGCTCGACGACCCACGCTTCTCGGTGCACGTCGAGGACGGCCGCTTCTTCCTGCTGACGACCAACGAGAGTTGGGACCTGATCACGAGCGAGCCGCCGCCGCCGAAGAATGCCGGGATCGTGAACCTGTACACGCGCGAGCACTTCGCGCTGATCCGCAAGCGCCTGGCTCCGGGCGGCGTCGCGAGCTACTGGCTTCCCGTGTACCAGATGGAATACGACGAGGCGCGCGCCGTCGCCCGCGCCTTTTGCGACGCGTTCGAGGACTGCTCGCTGTGGACCGGCTACGGCCTGGAGTGGATGCTCGCGGGCACGGCGGGCGCCAGCGGGCCAGTTGACGAGGCAGCGTTCACGCGGGCGTGGCGCGATGCGACGGTCGCGCCGACACTCAAGGCGCTCGGCCTCGAGGTTCCGGAGCGGCTGGGCTCGGCGTTTCTCGCGGGCCCGGAACAGCTCGGCAAGCTGATCGCGGGCGTGATGCCCGTTACCGACGACCACCCGCTGCGGATCTCGCCGCGTCGCCCTGCCTCGATCGACCCGCGCTATCTCGAGCTCATGGATGCCGGCCGCGCGCGTGACGCGTTCGAAGCAAGCGCCTGGATCCGGAAGCTCTGGCCCGAGGCGCTGCGGGCGCGAACGCTCGCCGCCTTCGAGGCACAAGCGGACCTGAATCGGGCCATCGGCTGGCGCGCGGCCGGCCGAGAGCAGAGTCTCAAAGAGATCTGGGAGCTCCTCGCAGGGCCGGCGTCGCGAGTCGTGATCCTGATCGCGCTGCGAACAAACGAGCGGGAGATCTCCGCAGCGAAACGCGCGGCCGCCCGCGGTGAAGCCGGGCCGCTCGTCGACTTCCTGCTCGCCGCGGATGCTCTGGGCGATCGCGACTTTGCTCGCGCGGCCGGCGCGCTGGAGCGAGCCGCGGCCGATCCGCAACTTGCCCCTCGCGCCCTGCCCCTGCGCTCGCTTGCCGCGGCCCTCGCCGCGCGCCAAGGGATGTGCGCCATGAAGGCGGGGCCTCGTGGTGGGCGCTAGTGTCGGGTCAGGATCAGCGCGCGCTTCAGCGGCCCGCCGGTGATGCGGCTGCGCGGCGCATAGCGGGCGCCCGGGGGCAGCGGTTTCAAGTCCACGGGCCAGCTGTCCAGCACGACGACCTCTCCCCTCGCGGTGTGCCGCACCACCACGATCTCGTCGTAGCCGTAGACCGTGCGGGGCGCGTCCCAGGCTCGGCGGACAATCAACAAGGGCTCGAAGCGGATGCCGTCGGGCGCGGGTGAGGCCTTGTAGAGCGTGTCCGCCCGGTGCGGCACGAAGCCCGCCGCGCGCCGCTCGTAGAGGTACTGCACGGCGTGGTGGAAGGGAAAAACGCCGGACCAGGCGCCGCCCTCGTCGAGCGCAATCAGGAGCGTGTGGGAGCCGACGTCGGGCACGGCACGAAGCAGCTCGGAGAGCATGCGCATCTGCCGGGGCCGCATGCTGAGGACCTCCCACTCGCGCTGCATCGCGATCGTCCGGCCCGTCCCCACCGCCACGACCCAGGCCCCGAGAACGGCCGTCGCAAGCCGCTCCTTGCCTCGCACCAGCGAGCCCAGGAGGTGGGCCGCCGAAGCGAGGAAGAGGGCGATCCCGGGCCCGGAGAGGAACTGGAGCCGATACGCCGTGGGAGGTTGCCAACCCAGCAAGACGAGGCTGTACGCGAGTCCCGCGAGGACCAGGCCCAGCATGCCCGCCACCGCGAACAGACCACGCTCTTCCCACTCGCGGCTGGCGTTGTGACCGACGCTGGCGAGGGCGAGCACGACTACGATCACGGCGACGGCCACGGCCGGCGCCCAAAGCTCGCGGGGCGCAGACGTGAACAACGGAGAGAGGTGAAAGTCGTACTGCCGAGCCAACCGCCCGACCCACCCCAGCGGATCAGGATCGAGTTGCATCACCGATAGCTGGTAGGCGCTCGCGCGTGCGCTGACCGACAGCTCGAGGAGGACGAAGGCGGCGGCGATCCCGACCACGGATTCCCAGACGGCCGCCCAGCCCCAGAGCCGGCGAGAGCGCTCCTGGGTCAGCAGGAGCAGCGCCGGGGCGAAGGCCAGGAGTACGGTGCCCCCTTCGTAACATCGAATCGCCAGGAAGGCCATCAGCACGCTCGCTCCGAACAGCGCCTGGCTCCGACGCTGCCAGGCTTCCACCAGAAGCGCTACCGCCAGCAGCGTCCCCAAGGTGATGCCCTGGTAGTTGGCGCTGTCCACGGTGCTGAGTCGTGCCATGTCGCGGGGCGCCCACACGAGCACGAAACAGGCCGTGAGCATGCCAAGCGACGGCCGCTCGGGGAGCAAACGACGCACGATGCCGAAGACCAGCGCCGCGGAGAGCAGCGCATACAGGCCATAGAGCCAGCGGAACACCGCGAAGCCGAAGACGGGTGCCAGCAACGACGCGGGGCTCGTCCAGATCAATCCAAGAGGCCGGTAGGCGAAGGGAACGGCGACGACCCCTCGGCTGATCAGCTCGAGGTCCAGCCACTCATCCAGGCCGCCGAAGTTAGTGGGGGGGACGCAGAGCAGCTGGGTCAGCAGCAGGGCGGCGAGGCCCAGAAGCGCCCCAAGCCACGCTCGTCCCTCCGCGCGCACGCCGGTGATTGGAGCAGAAAACCCTCGCCAACACCAGACACGCCGATCGGGCCCACGGTGCTCGTCGTTCGCGACGCCTTCGCGGCGGGCTGGACCGCGACGATCGACGGCGCAGCCGCACCGTTGCTGCGGGCCGACGGCCGCACCGCGCAATCCCGATTCCCGCAGGCTCGATTCAAGTCCCGTATGCTACGATCCCATGGCTCTGCAGACTTGAAGATCATTCTGAGCCTCATCTTCTTCGCCTCGGGGGCCACAGCGCTGCTCTTCGAGACGCTCTGGTTCCGGCAGGCCGGCTTGATGCTGGGCAACAGCGTCTGGGCCACGACGCTCGTGACGTCGAGCTTCATGGGCGGCCTGGCCATCGGCAACGCTCTGGCCGGGGCCAGGGGCGGACGCCTGCGGCGTCCCTTGCTTGGGTACGCAGCCCTGGAAGCGGCGATCGGCGTGAGCGGCCTCGGCCTGGTCCTGTTCCTCCCCAGGCTCACGCCGCTCTTCGCTCCCGCCTTCGCTCCACTCCTCGCCAACCCCGGGCTGCTGAACGGCCTGCGCTTCGCAGTGGCCTTCGCGCTGCTGCTCGTCCCCGCGACCGCCATGGGCGCGACGTTGCCGATCCTGGCACGCGCTCTGGCAGCGCGCGAGCCGCGCTTCGGGCGCGTCCTGGGCACGCTCTACGGCTGGAACACGCTGGGGGCCGTGGCCGGAGCGCTTGCCGGAGAGGGATTCCTGATCGCTCGGTTCGGGATCCGGGGCACGGGCCTGTGCGCCGCGGCCCTCAACGCCGGCGCGGTCGTCGCCGCCCTGCTGCTCTCACGAAGTGTCCACGGCGGGGAGCTCGCCGCCGAAGCGCCACCGGCAGAACAGGTGCGGGCCGCGGCGGGACGCCGGCTCATGGCGGCGGCATTCCTGGCCGGCGCGATCCTGCTGTCCCTCGAGGTGGCCTGGTTCCGCCTGCTCCTGCTTTTCGTCTTCGGAACGAGCCTTGCGTTCGCTGTCATGCTCGCCGTGGTGCTGCTGGGCCTGGGTGCGGGCGGCCTGCTCGCGGGCCTCGTCATCCGCGCCGACAGCGACGTGTGGCGGTGGCTGTCGGCACTCGCCCTGGCGGCGGGCGCCGTCACGTCCTGGACCTACGCGGCGCTTCCCGACGCGCTCGCGCCCTTCCGTGGCCGGTTTCTGCTCGCTCCGCAGGACGTGCTCGCCGTGGCGTTGCCGCTGATGCTCCCGACGTCACTGCTGTCCGGAGCGTTGTTCACGCTGATGGGGAGCGCCCTCAAAGCCGAGGGCCACGGCGCCAGCCGTGCCGCCGGCACCCTGGCCTTCTCGAACACGATGGGGGCCATGCTTGGTCCGTTGCTGACGAGCTTCGTCTTGCTCCCGGGCATCGGTATCGAGCGCACAGTGTTCGTTCTCGCCTGTGGCTACGGCGGCGTCGCTCTGCTTTCTGCCCGGTCCGCCACGCTCAAGGCAGGCACGGCGCGCTGGGCCACCGCCGGCTTCTGGAGCGCGGCGGTCGCGTACGTCGCGCTCGTCGCGCTGTTCCCCTTCGGTCTGATGCGCGACCACTTCGTGCGCCGCGCGGCAGGGCCCTTCCTCGCCTCCGGCATCCGCATCGAGGCCTATCGGGAGGGTCTCACCGAAACGGTCACGTACCTGGTGCGCGAGCTGTGGGGCGAAGCGACCTCTCACCGCCTCTTGACGAACGGCTTCTCGATGTCGGGCTCGCACTTCGCTTCGGCGCGCTACATGGGGTTCTTCGTCTATTGGCCCGTCGCCGTCCATCCCGCCCCGAAACAGGCGCTCCTCATCAGCTACGGCGTCGGCCTCACGGCGAAAGCCCTGACCGGGACCGAAGCACTCGGGTCGGTGGACGTCGTGGACACCTCGAAGGACATCCTCGAGCTGGGACGCGTCCTGTTCCCGCGGCCGGGCACGTTCCCACTGGACGACCCCCGGGTGCGTGTCCACGTCGAGGACGGCCGCTTCTTCCTCCTCACCACCGACAAGAGCTACGACATCATCACCGCCGAGCCGCCGCCCCCCAAGTGCGCCGGGATCGTGAACCTTTATTCACGCGAGTACTTCGAGCTGATCCGCAAGAGGCTGGCCCCGGGAGGGATCACGACCTACTGGCTGCCCGTCTATCAACTGGAGGCGGCCGAATCGAAAGCGGTCATCCGCGGCTTCTGCGACGTCTTCGAGGACTGTTCGCTCTGGACCGGCATGGGGTTCGAATGGATGCTCGTGGGGACAAAAGGCCTTCAGGGCCCGGTGAGCGAGGAACACTTCGGACGGCAGTGGCGCGATCCCGCCGTGGCTCCCGTGCTCCGCGGCTTGGGGTTCGAGAACCCCGAGCTGGTTGGAACCACGTTCCTGGCCGACGCGCCGGCGCTGCGTGAGCTGACGGCCGGAACGCTCCCGCTCGACGACGACCACCCGCTGCGGATCTCGCCGCACATCGCCAGGAGGGTCGACCCGGTCTATTTCAAGCTCCTGAGCGCCGCGGAGAGCCGCGGGCGCTTCGAGTCGAGCGCGCTGATCAAGCGCGTCTGGCCGGCGGCACTGCGGGAGCGCACGCTCGCTTTCTTCGACGCCCAGAGCCTGATCAACCGCGTCTTTGTCGTGGGCCACGGCACCCCGGCGATGTCGTTCAAGGAAATCGAGGCGACCTTGACGAGCACTTCGCTGAGGGTCCCGGTTCTCGTGGCGCTCTTGACCACCGACTCCGAGATCGAGGCCGCCCGCCGGGCGGCCCAGCGCGGCGTGAGCGATCCCTTCGTCGACGAGCTCCTGGCGATCGACGCCCTGGGCGACCGCGACTACGGACGCGCAGCCGAACGTTTCCTGAGCGCCGAGCGGGGCGAGAATGCGGACGTGCTGCGTCCCCTGCGCGTGCTGGCGCTCGGCCTCGGAGGACAAACGTCGGAGGCACAGAAGGCGATCGCCGAGACGCTCGGTTCGCCGGGCCCAACCGAGCGGCCGGCGTGGGAATGGCTGGCGCGGCGCTTCGGCCCCACCGGCTCCGTCGCGCAGGGCGGTCCGAGCGTGAATTGAGATAGCCAACCCTGGTATAGGATCGCGCCAGTGACCTCGTCGTCTGCCGGCCGCCCCTCCGCAGTGGTCGCCTTGACCGTTGCTTCCACTTTGAGCGCCGGCATTGGCGCCTCGCTGGTTCTCTCCAGCCCCTGGGCTCTCGCGATCGCCGCCCTCGCCTGCCTCGGTCTCGCGTTCGTGGCGCGCCGCTCCGCCGAGTGGTTGGGCCCCTTGCTGGATCACGGCGCTGCCTGCGGCGAAGCCGTCGATCGCCTGGTGCTCGGGCGACCCGGGCCCTGGATCGCGCTGGCGGCGGGGGCGAGCTTGTGCGGCGAGCTGCTGCTGATTCGCTGGCAGGCAGCTAGCTTCCAGCTCTTCAGCTACTTCAAGAACGTCACCCTGCTCGCGTGCTTTCTCGGGCTCGGCATCGGCTACGCCTGTGGCTCGGGCCGCTCGCTGCTGGTCTCCCTGGCACTGCCGGCAGTGGCGGCACAGATCATCTTGCTGCGGCTGCTGGCCCTCAGTCCCGTGCAGCAGAAGTTGCAGAGCCCGATCTCGGAGCAGCTTGCGCTGGGTCTCCTGGACGAGAAGACCCTGGGCCATTGGTTGCTGACCTACGGCGTGCTCGCTTTCGTTTTCATCCTCACGGTGCTCACCTGCGTGCCGCTGGGGCAGCTCGCGGGCCGGACGATGCTCTTCCTCCCGCCCCTTCGAGCGTACGGTTGGAACCTCGCCGGCAGCCTGCTCGCGCTGGGCGCCTTCACGCTGCTCGCCGAGGCATGGAGCCCGCCTGAGATCTGGATGCTGATCCTGGCGGGCGCCCTGCTGCCCTTCCTCCTGACCGGCGCACCGCCCGCCGCCACAAAGGCGGCGCTCTTCGCGCTGGGCCTGGCACTGGTGACGCTGGCGATCGCGAGACCGGGAGCGATCGACTTCTACTCCCCCTACCAACTGATCACGCTGCGACTGCGTCCCGTCGCCCTGTCGATCGAATCGAGCCACTCGTACTTTCAGACGATCTGGGACCTGCGGCCCGCGATCCCACGCACCGGAGAGATCGCGTCCGTGGCCGCGTACTACGACCTGCCTTACGCTTTCGTGCCAAGACCGGAACGCGTCCTGGTGGTGGGCAGCGGAGCCGGCAACGACGTGGCCGCCGCGCTTCGAGCCGGCGCGGGTGCCGTGGACGCCGTCGAGATCGATCCCGTGATCCTGGACCTCGGCCGACATCTGCACCCCGAGAGGCCCTACCGCGATCGCCGCGTCCGCAGCGTAGTGGCTGACGCGCGCTCGTTCGTGCGCCACACGGACCTGAGCTACGACCTGATCGTTTACGGCCTGCTCGATTCCCACACGGCGCTCGGCGGCGCCGCAAGCGTCCGCTTGGACAGCTACGTCTACACCATGGAGGCCCTGCGCGAGGCTCGCGACCGTCTCAAGAACGACGGCGTGCTCGTGATGAGCTTCACGCTGCTCTCGCGCGAGATCGCCTGGAAGCTGTTCCTGATGCTACGCGAGGCGTTCGGGGCCGATCCGCGGGCGTTCGAGACGGTCTACGACGGCGGGCTCACGCTGGTGGCCGGTCCAGGGCTCGCGCTGCGCGCTCCACCCGTGGTGCCATTCACAGACGTGGCCGAGGCGGTGCGCGCGGCGAAGCTGCATGCGGACGTGTCGCTCGACGACTGGCCATTCCTCTACATGCCCGTGCGGCGCTTCCCCGTCTCCTACTTGTTCATGGCGGCGCTGCTGTTGGCGGTCTCCGCTGTGCTGCTAAGAGCCGCGCTGCCCGGAATGGCGGTCGGCCTCCCACTCACCCCGTTTGCGCTCGGGGCGGGCTTCATGCTGCTGGAGACCAAGGCCATCACGGAGCTGGCGCTCGTGTACGGCAGCACCTGGCAGGTGGCGAGCGCAGTGATCGCCGGGGTTCTCGTCATGGCGCTCGTCGCCAACACCTGGGTCGTCCGCTTTGGGCCACCCAGAACGCTGCTGGTTTACGGACTGCTGGGCGCGAGCGTAATCGCGGGCCATCTGGCGCACCCCACCGAGTGGCGGCTGCCCGCGGGCGCCGAGCCGCTGGTCGCGACTGCATTCGCCACGCTGCCGCTGTTGTTCGCCGGCTCCGCCTTCTCAAGCGAACTCGCCCGCGAAGGCGCTGCCACGCCGGTGCTCGCGTCGAACCTTCTTGGCGCGATCCTGGGAGGGCTGCTCGAGTACAACGTCCTCTACTTCGGGGTTCGGATGCTGGGGCTGCTGGCGCTTGGTCTCTACGGCGTCGCTTTCGTATCCGCCTTGCGCAGGCCAGCGAGGTCGGGCTGAACGCCCGGCCCGAGGACGCCGTGCGCTCCCGGCCCAAAGCTCGAGCAAGGGCGTTCCCAGCAGCGGACGGAAGCCGGAGCCGTCGCCGAGCCACGCACCCTTGCCCCCCGGCAATGCGACGAAGGCCGCGCCGATACTGCGCAGGTACTCGACCCGCCACGCGGCCGACGTCGCCGGGTCGTAGAACCGTTCCGATTCGCGTCCGCGCGCCTCGCGCTCCGGAGTCAGGACCCAGTGCCCGAGTGCCACGTGGCAAGGTGTCAAGCCCGCGACCAGCAGGCTGAGGTCGATCGGAGCCACGAGCACGTCGCCGGATCGGCAGCGACGTTCCAGGAGGCGCACGGTCTCCTGATAGTCGCGCGGCGCGAACAGCTGGGGGCTGGGGTTCCATGCCTGCCACAGGAGCACGAGCGAGCTGGGAGCGAGCGCGCTCGCCGCGAGCGGGAGCCAGCGTTCGCGCAGGCCGAGCGCCGCCATCGACAGCACCACCGCACCCAGACTGTTCAGGAATTGGAACCCGAAGCTCGCGCTCGTCGAGAGCGCTGCCATGCAGAGCGCCGCCACCGCGAGGGCTCGGCGCAGCGACGCCGCGAGTTCGATCGGCGGAGGCTTGCGCAAGCCCGCGAAGCCGATCGCGGCGGCCGGTCCCAGAGACAAGAACAGTTCCCCGAGGCCCGACCACGCGATCGCGTTCTGGGCGCCGCTCCAGACGGCGAAGGCGGGGTGGAGAGCGAACGCCAGCAAGTCGTAGAACAACACGGGGACGAGCCAGACGAGATCCAGAACGGCGCGCAACCAGTGCCGCCAGGGGTTGGGCGCGCGAGGGGCTTCGAGCGCGAGGACGACTGCCGCGGTGGCGCCGAAGATCCCGAGGTCGAACGGCCGGATCAGTCCGAGCAGCGTCGCCGGCACGAGCCAGCGGCGCCGCGGCCGACCCGCCCGCCATTCCACGAATCCAACCAGGGCCCAGAGAAAGAGGCCGCTACCCAGGAGAGCGTGTGGGCCACCCGCGAGCCGCTGGTTCCACGGGAACAGCGTGGTCGCGAGGTCGGGAAGGGTCCACTGCCGAGCCCCCATCCACAGCCGGAACCAGCCCAGGCCGCCGCCGGCGAGGACGATCCCGAGCGCCCATGGCAAGCTCCGGCAGCCGCCCGAAAGCAGGACGCGGGCCGCCGCGGCCACGAAGACGAAGGCCGCGACGAATCCCAGGGCGTGGAATCCGCCGATGGGCCCGAGTCCCAGAGCGCGGGCGAGCAGGCCGGCTCCGGCCCACTCCAGGTTGATCAGGAACCCCTGTTGTGGCCGGATGTCGAATTTGTTCTTGAATGCGAGCTCGCCGCGGCGCGCCTGCTCGACGAAGGAGAGGTCCTGGTACAGGTCGTCCTGGTAGTGGAAGAAGCCCGTGAACCAGCGGCCCTTCGGCGGGAAGCTCGCTGCCTGAAGGTAAGGCAGGATCGTCAACCCGGACCAGAGCAGGAAGACCAGCGAAAGCTGACGCCAGGGGAGCGGCCCGCTCATCGCCGGGGAGTCTCCATCGGATCAGGCCTCCCCGCAATCTTCGGGAACCCCGCCCTTTGGGCCTGCGCTGGTGCAAGGACCGTCTTCCTTTCGCACCTGGCTGAAGGAGCAGTCAGGGCGGGCCTTCGGTGCGCTAACTGCGCCAAGCGAATGATTGACACCCCGCCAGTGCCCCGCTACGATGCGTCGTACACGAGGGCCCCAATCGATTTGGCCATCGTCGCGATCATCCCCGCACGCTTCGGCTCCACACGCCTGCCGGGGAAGCCTCTCTCGGAAATCAACGGAAGGCCGATGATCCAGCACGTTCACGAGCGCGCCAGCCGCGCCCGCAGCCTGGACAGGCTGCTGGTCGCGACCGACGACGAGCGCATCGCAGTCGCGGTTCGGCGCTTCGGGGGTGAGGCCGTGATGACGTCCTCCTCCCACGCCACCGGCACCGATCGCCTGGCCGAAGCCGCGGAGCGGACGAACGCCACGATCGTGGTGAACGTACAGGGCGACGAGCCGATGCTGGACCCGGCCGGGATCGACGCGGCGGTGGCAGCCATGCTCGAGGACCCGAGCCTGGACATGTCGACGCTCTCGCTGCCGCTCACCGATCCCGCAGAGATGTTCGCCACGCAGATCGTGAAGGTCGTGACCGACGCGCGCAACGATGCGCTCTACTTCTCGCGCAGCCCGATCCCTCACGTGAGGCTCGATCCGCCGCGCGGCGAGCGGGCCTCGGCCGAGGCGGCCGTGGCGCGCGGCCTGGCTCGCAAGCATGTGGGTCTCTACGTGTACCGGCGCGAGGCGCTGCGGCGTTTCGCCTCGCTCCCGGCGTCGCCCCTCGAGCTAGCCGAAGGGCTGGAACAACTCCGCGCCCTGCAAGACGGCATGCGGATCCGGGTCGTGCCCTTCGACGGGCAAAGCGGCGTGGCCGTCGACACCCCCGAGGACCTGGAGTGCGTCCGGGCCCTCCTCAAGGAGAACGCTTGACCAAGTACATCTTCGTGACCGGAGGCGTCGTCTCGTCGCTGGGCAAGGGCCTGGCGTCGGCTTCCATCGGCTGCCTGCTCGAGGGCCACGGCTTCAAGGTCGCCATGCTGAAGTGCGACCCCTACATCAACGTCGACCCCGGCACCATGAGCCCGTACCAGCACGGCGAGGTCTACGTGACCGACGACGGCGCCGAGACCGACCTCGACCTCGGCCACTACGAGCGCTTCACGCACTGCGTCACGTCCAAGACTTCCAACATCACGACCGGCAAGATCTACGGCAACGTGATCGCCAAGGAGCGGCGTGGCGACTACCTGGGCCGCACGGTCCAGGTCATCCCCCACATCACCGACGAGATCAAGACTTCGATTCGCGCCGTCGCCAAGGACGCCGATGTGGTCATCGTCGAGATCGGCGGGACCGTCGGCGACATCGAGAGCCTGCCGTTCCTCGAGGCGGTGCGCCAGTTCCGCCAGGACGTGGGCCGCGGCAACGCGATCTTCGTGCACCTGGCCCTGGTGCCCTATATCGCGACCGCGCACGAGCTGAAGACGAAGCCGATGCAGCACTCGGTCCGCGAGCTGCGGGCCATCGGCATCCAGCCCGACGTCCTGCTGTGCCGCACGGATCGCTACCTGTCCCCCGACCTCAAGGCCAAGTTGGCGCTCTACTGCGACGTGCCCGAAGAGGCCGTGATCACGGCCAAGGACGTGGACTCGATCTACGAGGTGCCGCTCGTGCTCTCGGGCGAGGGCCTGGACGCGATCGTCCTCAAGGCGCTCGGGCTCGACAGCCGGGGCCGCGACATGCGCGCCTGGGAGGATCTCGTCCGCCGCATCAAGAGCCCGCAGGGCGAGGTGGTGATCGGAATCGTCGGCAAGTACGTCTCGTTCGAGGATTCCTACAAGAGCCTGAACGAGGCCCTGGCCCACGGCGGGTTCGGGAACGACGTCACGGTGGTCAGGCGCTGGGTCGAGTCCGAGGAGCTGGAGTCGGGCAACGCCGACAGCAAGCTGGCCGGCGTCGACGGCATCCTGGTTCCCGGCGGCTTCGGCGCGCGGGGTACGAGCGGCATGGTCGCGGCCGCCGAGTACGCACGGCGGACCAAGACGCCCTACTTCGGCATCTGCTACGGGTTCCAGTGGGCGGTCACCGAGTATGCCCGCAATGTATGCGGCCTGACGGGCGCCAACTCCACCGAGGTCGAGGAGAACGCGGAGCACCGGGTGATCTACAAACTGCAGGACCTGCTCGGCGTCGACGAGCTGGGCGGCACGATGCGCCTCGGTTCGTACACCTGCGCGCTCACCCCGGGCTCACGGGCCGCCCAGGTCTACGGCGCCACCGAGATCACCGAACGCCACCGCCACCGCTACGAGTTCAACAAGCAATACGAGTCCTGCCTGGCGCAAAACGGGCTCGCGATCTCCGGCAAGACGCCCGACGGCAAGTTCGTGGAGATCGCCGAGATCCCCGAGCATCCGTGGTTCGTGGCGGTGCAGTTCCATCCCGAGTTCAAGTCGAAGCCGCTGTCGCCACATCCGCTCTTCGCCGGCTTCGTCCGCGCCAGCATCGAGAAACGCGCGGCCCGGCACGGCGAGCTGCGCGCCGCAAACGTCCCGGTGGCGCGCTAGTGGCGCGTCCCATTGCGCTCGGCCGAGCTCGGCTCGGCGACGGGCGACTCTTCCTCATCGCCGGGCCGTGCGTGATCGAGAACAAGCGCCATCCGGGCCAGGTCGCCGCACGGCTGAAGGAGACCTGCTCCGAACTCGGGATCCCGCTCATCTTCAAGGCCAGCTACGACAAGGCCAACCGCTCCAGCATCGGCTCCTATCGCGGCCCGGGCATTGAGCGCGGCCTCGAGCTGCTGGCGGGCGTGAAGGCGAAGTACGGCCTGCCCATCCTGACGGACGTGCACGAATGCGAACAGGTGGCCGCGGCGGCGCAGGTGGCCGACGTGCTGCAGATCCCGGCCTTCCTGTGCCGCCAGACCGATCTGGTTCTCGAAGCCGCCCGCACTGGCAGGATCGTCAACATCAAGAAGGGCCAGTTCATGGCGCCCTGGGACATGCAGGGCGTCGTCGACAAGGCTGCGACCACCGGCAACCGGAAGCTGATGCTGACCGAACGCGGCTTCAGCTTCGGCTACAACAACCTCGTCGTGGACATGAAGTCGTTTCCCACGCTGCGCTCGTTCGGCTATCCGGTGATCTTCGACGTGACGCACTCGGTGCAGCGGCCCGGAGGCCTCGGCGATCGCTCGGGCGGCGAGGCGCACTTCATCGACACGCTGGGGCCCGCGGGGGTGGCGGCCGGCGTCGACGGGCTGTTCATGGAAGTGCACGAGAATCCGGCGCGGGCTCTTTCCGACGGTCCCAACGCCTACCGGCTGGGCCGGCTCCGAGCGCTTCTCAAGCGGCTGCTCGCAATCCACGAAGCCGCACGCGCCTGAGAACCTGGCCGGCCTCCGGCTGCCGCCCGGCGCGCCCCCGCGCTGGCGTTCCTAGAAGACCTCGAGGCTTCGCAGGGCGCGCCGTTCGTAGATGCTCTCCGCCACGCTCCGAAGCGAACCTGCCGGCCGGTAGGCGGACCCGGCCGGAAGCGGGGGCAGCTCGCGTGGCCAGTCTTCCAGAACGACGGCGCCGCCGGGCCCATGACGCACGACGATGACCCGGTCGTAGGGGAACAGTCGGACCCCGGTGCGCCAGGGCCCGCGGACCAATGCCAGCGGTTCGGAGACCACACCCTGGGGGGTGAAGTAGGCCGGCAGCATTCCGGCACGGGCTCCGGCGACGAGGCCGGTCGCACGGCCGCGGTAGAGATACTCCACCGCATGATGAAAGCCGAAGTTGGCCCGCCAGGCCCGGCCCTCGTCCAAGAGCACGATGAGAGTCTGTGGCGGCGTGTCCGGCACGGCCGCGACGAGATCCGAAAGCAGCCGCGTCTGTCGAGAGTAGAAGCTCGAGGAGTTCCAGGAGAGCTGCATCGCCGAAGAGCGCGCCGTGCCCAGGGCTACGACCCAGACGGCGAGGCCCAGGGTCACGAGCTTTCCAAGCCGACGCGAACGCTCGCCGGCGGCGACCGCCAGGCCGCCGAGCAGCCAGCCCGCGCCGGGCGCGGAAAGGAATTGCGCGCGCCAGGCTCCGCCCTCGCGCCCGGACAGCACGAGGGCCGCGTAGCCGGCGCCCGCGATCAGGAACGCCACAGCCAGCAGGATCCAGATCTCGCCTCGGGCGCCCTTGGAGGGCACGCGCCTCGACCAGAGCAGGGCCGCCCCGAGGAACACGCTGAGGGCGACGGCGACCGGTGCGGCGTGAGCGGCGAACTGCTGAGGGGCTGGCGCCAGCAAGGCGCCGAAATGCAGCCCATACTGCCGGGCCAGGCGCTCGAGCACGGGCACCAGCTGGGCGTCCAGGCCGTACGACTCCTGGTAGGCCAGGCCCTGGCTCTGGAACAGCATCGGCATCACGGCCAGCGCGAGCGCCAGGGCGACGAACGCCTCGAACACGCAGGCCCACTGGAGCAGCGCCCGGTGCGGGCGCTCGCCCGGGACGAGCAGCAGCAACGGACATAGCATCAGCACGGGCAGCGTCGCCTCGTAGCAACGCCCCGACACGACCGCGAGCGCGCCGGCCACCATCAGCAGCGGCACGCTGCGCCGCTGCCAGGACTCCACGAACGCGGCCAGGCTGAGCGTCATGCCGAACGTGATCCCCCAGTAGAGTGCGCTCTCGACGAGGCTCAGCCGGGCGAGGTCGCTGGGCGCCCACACCAGCACGAAGGCAGCGGCGAGCAAGGCCAGCAGTGGGCGACCGGGCATCAGCCGAAGCGTGACGCGCGCGACCAGCACGGCGCTCAGCCAGGCATAGGCCCAGCGCAGGATCACGAAAGGCAGGAAGCTGGCGCGCGCGATCAAGGGCGCCGGCAGCGCCCACAGCAGGGCCAGCGGCCGGTTGGCGTAGGGAATGTCCATCATCCCGGCCGAGACCAGGCTCAGCACGGTCCACTCGTCGTAACCGAAGAAGTTCGTCGGGCTGACGAAGCGCACCTGGGTCCACAGCACAGCCAGAAGCAGTAGCGCTGCCAGTCCTGGCGGGCCGAGCCCGGCGAGGGAGCGCAAGGCGGCTAGCGGGGCCTCTTGACGGCGACCGCCAGGATCGTGACCCCGAAGGGGATGTTCAGGTAGCGGAGCGGGAAACGCTCCGCCGCGATCGCGTGGGTGAGCAGCGTGTTGAGCGGGGGGAAGAGCCGGATGAAGTCGTCGCGCTGCGCGATGCCCCCTTCACGAACGAAGAGCTTCTTCAGATTGCGGTAGAGCCAGAGGGGCGCGACGAAGAGCGGCTCGAAGTAGGTGAGCTTGCTCAGCTCGAAGCCCACGGCTTCCAGCCGCTCGCGCACCTCGCCGGTGGTGTAGCGGCGGTGGTGGCCGTAGAGCGTGTCGTGATCGCCCCACAGGAACTGGAAGGCAGGCACGCTCACCACCAGCGTGCCCCCCGGGCGCAGGATGCGCTGAAGCTCTGCGATCGCCCTGCGGTCGTCCTCGAGGTGCTCGAGGACGTCGATGCAGGTCACCAGGTCGAAGCCGTCCGTGCGAACCGGCAGGCTGTGGAAGTCGGCGCGGAACAAGCGCCCGAAGCCTCGACCGGCGCAGAAGCGCAGCGCGTCCACGGAGAAGTCGGTGCCGTAGGTCCGGCCATGGGCTGCGAGGTGGTCGAGCAGGTTGCCGGGGCCGCAGCCGACGTCCAGGATCCGGGGGTTGGGCCGAACGGGCTTGAACGCCCGGGCCACGACGTCGCCGAGCACCCGGTACTTGCCCGCGAGCCACCAGTACGTCTTGCCGAGTTCGTAGTAACGCTGTTGGTGCTCGTGCTCCATGCTCTCCCCGGAACGGGCCGCCTGTGTTACGCTGCGCGGCCGAGCTCCCGATCGCCCCCGTGCCCAAGAACGACTGGGTCTTCACCCTCAAGAACCGGATCAAGCGCAACCGCCGCTTGGCGACCGCTGTCTTTTACCTCACCGACCTCGCCTATCTCGACCTCAGGGAGCGCCGCCGCTTCCTGCGGAGCTTCCCGGAAGGGGCGCGCCTTCTCAACCTGGGATCGGGCTTTCGCAGCTCGCCGCCCGGCTTCGTGGCTGTCGACCGCGAGCTCTATCCCGGGGTGGGAATCGTGGGAGACCTGACCGCGCTGCCCGTAAAGGGCGACTCGAGCGACGGAATCCTCTGCGAGATGGTGCTCGAACACGTGCCGAAGGCGCCCGAAGCGCTTCGGGAGTTCCACCGCGTCTTGCGACCCGGTGGACGCGTCTACCTGGCCGTGCCGTTCCTGTGGCCCTACCATGCGAGCCCGCACGACTATTGGCGCTGGACCGCGTCCGGGCTGGAGCGCGACTTCGCCGGCTTTGAAAGGCTGGCTTCCGGCATCTCCGGCGGCCCCACCACCACCCTGGTCAACGTGTTCCACGAGTGGCTCGCGATGGTGCTCTCCTTGAACCTCGAAGCGCTGTACAGGGTCTTCTACCTCGCCCTGATGCCGCTGCTCTTCCCTTTCAAGATCCTCGACGTCCTGGTCTCCCGGCACCGCCACGCCGGCAAGATCGCCTCGCTCTTCTACTTTCACGGCCGCAAACCGGGGGCGGCGCGGCCTGAAGGCACCGGGCCGCGCGCGAGCAAGTAGAGCGGACGGGCCTTCACCTCTTCATAGATCCGCGCCACGTACTCGCCGACGATCCCCACGGTCGTGAGCTGGATCCCGCCGAGAAAGAGCACCACTACCATCAGCGAGGTCCAGCCGGGGAGGTCGAAGCTGCGCAGCAGGCGCAGATAGACGAGCACCAGGATCATCACGAAGCCCCCCGCGGACACCAGGAGGCCCATGACCAGGGCGAGTTTCAAGGGAGCCGTGGAGAAAGAGATGATGCCGTCGAGGGCGAGCTTGAAGAGCTTCGCCAGGGAGTACTTCGACTCGCCGCCCTGGCGCGCGTGGCGCACGTACTCGACGCCCAACTGGCGGCGTCCGACCCAGCTTCGCAGGCCGCGCAGGAAGCGCGTGCGCTCGGGCAGGCTCCGGAGCGCCAGGACCACCCTGCGGTCCACCAGGGAGAAGTCCCCGGTGTCGAGGGGAATCTCGATGTTCGCGAGCAAACGCAGGAGCCGGTAGAAAATGTGGTAGATGACTCGCTTCGGCAGCCCTTCGCGCAACCGCTGCCGCCGCCCGAAGACCACGTCGTAGCCCTCTTTCCAGCGGGCGTAGAAGTCGCGGATCAGCTCTGGCGGATCCTGGAGGTCCGCGTCGATCATCATGGTTGCGTCGCCCGTGCAGTGGTCGAGTCCCGCGCACAGGGCCGCCTGGTGCCCGAAGTTCCGGGTCAGAGT
Organism: uncultured Acidobacteriota bacterium; assembly: GCA_964442185.1. Lineage (GTDB taxonomy): Bacteria > Acidobacteriota > Vicinamibacteria > Fen-336 > Fen-336 > CADEEV01. The sequence continues at coordinate 19,183 of CAYTWT010000244.1, read as the reverse complement.
CAGCACCAGGACGCGTGGGTCCTCCCGGGCGAGCTCCTCGAGCAGCAAAGGTGTCCGATCGCCGCTGCCGTCGTCCACGAACAGGATCTCGGCCGTGCAGGGAACCGTGCTGAGCGCAGCCTTTAGCCGCTCGTAGAAGAGCGGAAGCACGTCTTGCTCGTTGTACACAGGCACCACGACCGAGAGCGTGTCCAAGTGGCCGGATGTTACCGCATCGCCTCCCCTGCTTCCATGCGCGGCAGGCGCTCGCGGAGCTGCCCTGCCAGCGGCTCGGATGGCGGCACTTCGGTCACGGGCCACCCGTGCGCCCCGCGAACGTAGAATGAGCGCCAACCAATGACGGCGCCTGAGATGCGGCCCAAGCGAGTCGCCGTCGTGCTCGTGGCCGTCTACGTCGTGTTCTGGGTGCAATTCGGCGCGGTGCGCCCGGAGAACTTCGGCGGGATCGACGAATGGATGATCCTTTCGCTCGTCTCGGGCGGCATCGCGGCGGTTCCGCACGCGAATCGTCCCTTCGGCCTGCTCTTCAATCTCCCGGTCGGCCTCTTCCCCGCGCACTTGCTGGAAGGATCGTGGCTGGTCCACGGGCACTACCTCGTGCTCGCGGGATTACTGACGAGCCTGCTGCTGCTGCGTCTCGCCCCGGGGCGGCCGGAGTGGGCGCTCTTGGCCGGCGTGTTCGCCGCGACGTGGGCGCCTTCAGATTGGCTGCGCCTGAATTCGATCTACTCCTCGGCGTATGCAGGCGTGACGGCCACCACGGTCCTGTCGCTGTGGCTGCTCGCGACGAGTGGGGGCCGTCCTGTGCTCGTCGTCTTCGCCGCAGCCCTCGGCTTCCTGGCGACGCGAGTCCACGAGGGGCCGCTGCCGGTCCTGTTGATCGCGCCGCTTCTGCTCGGCGCCTTTGGGGTGCGGCTCTCACGCGCGGGGTTGGCACTCTACTACACCGTCATGGCGCTGGCCCTCGCCGCGGTCGTCGTGCCGCTCGCCCACGGCCGGCCGGAGACGATCTACCAGCGCGAGGTCCTGGGCGTGTACCTGGACGTCGCGGGCCTCGCCGCGCGCCTCGCCGAGCAGTTTCGGCTGCATCTCGGCCCCCTCTTCTGGGCGGGGAGGGGGATGCTCGGTCTGCGAGCGATCGTGTCGGCTCTGATGGTGGTCCTGGCGGCCCTCCTCCTGGGGCGAACGGGGACGGAGCCGCGGGCGGCCCTCCTGCTGGTTCGAGGCGCGATCGTCGGAATCCTCGGCGCCGCGGCGTCCTATAGCGCGTTCCTGGTCGGCGCCCGCATGACCGCGAGCGCGGGGCGGACGCAGATCGTCGCCGGGCCTTGGATCGCGATGGCCGTCGCCGCGACGATTCTGCTTCTGGCGCGCGCGTTTCCTGGGCGCGCGCGGCTCCCCGTTGTCGCGGCACTGGGAGCCTTCGTGGCGGCCAACGCGGCGGCCCGCACGTCGCAGCTCCAGGAGTCCTGGGACCGGACCGGCGGCGCCTACTCTCGCCAAGCGCACGCGATGCAACAGGTCCTCGCGATCGCGCCCGATCTGAAGCCTGGCAGCCTGCTGATCTTCGTCGACGGCGGACGGACCTGGCTCGGCACGTTCGTGTTCCATCACGCGGTCGACTTGTTGTACGAGCGGAAGGCGGGGGGCTGTGTGGCGAACAGCCGCGAAGACCTCTTCATCACGTGCTTCATGGATCCGGCCGGAGTGCACCAGGAACCCTGGCCGATGCTGCGAGCGCCGTGGGGCGTGCTGCCACGCACCTATCGTTTCGACGAGGTCATGGTCCTGAGCTCGGACTCCGCGGGTCGCGTGAAGCTGGAGGAGGAATGGCCGAAGGAACTGCCGGCGCTTCCTCCGGGAGCAGCGTACGCCCCGCGCTCCCGAGCGACCCCGCTCGCGACGCGTCCTCGCGCGCGGTCCGTGCTCGATCGTCTCGCTCCGCCGCCGGCGCCTCCGTCCTAGGCGTCAGTCCGCGGGAGCCGCAGCTCGCGACGGGCCCGCTTCGAGATTTGGCGGCGGCGACGCTGACCGGCTAGGATTCGAGGATGCCCCAGGATACGGCGCGCAAGGTCTTCGAGATCGAGGCCGAGGCCATTCTCTCGCTCCGCGATCGCCTCGATGCGGGTTTCGATCGGGCCGTCGAAGGGCTGTTTGCGTGCGAAGGTCGCGTCGTCGTGACTGGCATGGGCAAGAGCGGCCTGATCGGCCAGAAGCTCTCCGCCACGTTCGCGTCGACGGGAACGCCCTCCCACTTCCTCCATCCCGCCGAGGCGATCCACGGCGACCTGGGCCGGATCGTCAAAGGCGACGCGCTGCTGGCGATCTCGAACAGCGGCGACACGGCGGAGATCCTCGCGCTCCTGCCGAGCCTGAAGCGGCTCGGCGCCTTCGTGGTCGCCCTGACAGGCAACCCTCGTTCCCCGCTGGCGCACAGCGCCGACGTCCACCTCGACGTCTCGATCCGCGAGGAGGCGTGTCCGCTCGGCCTCGCGCCGACGGCCTCGACCGCCGCCGCGCTGGCGATGGGCGACGCGCTGGCGATGGCGCTCATCGAAAGGCGCGGCTTCACCGTAGAGGACTTCGCGGTCCTCCATCCCGGCGGCGGCCTCGGCAAGAAGCTGTTGCGCGTCGAGGACGTGATGCGCAGCGGCGACGAGACGCCCTGCGTCGGCCCGGAGTCGCCGATGAAGGACGTGCTGTTCGAGATGACGCGAAAGCGCCTGGGTATGACCACAGTGCAGGATCAGGCAGGCCGGCTCGTGGGCGTTGTCTCCGACGGCGACCTGCGTCGGCAGATGGAGCGTCACGGTTACCAGCTCCTCGACCGCACGGCGGGCGAATGCATGACGGCGAGTCCCGTCACGATCGGGCGGCGCGAGCTGGCGACGCAGGCGCTCAACGTCATGGAGAGCCGGAGGATCACGTCGCTCGTGGTCGTGGGCGGAGCCGGCATCGCCGAGGGCGTCGTCCACCTCCACGACCTCTGGCAGACGGAGATGATCTGATGAAGGACGCAGCACTCGCCGAGCGCTGCCGCGCGATCAAACTCCTGCTCAGCGACGTCGACGGGGTGATGACCGACGGCTCGCTCCTGCTGCTGCCCGACGGACGCGAGGCCAAGGCGTTCCACGTCCGTGACGGCCTCGGCATCGTCCTCGCGCACCACGCTGGTCTGCGCACAGGCCTCGTCTCGGGCCGCGCTTCCGAGCTGGTCGCCCGCCGCGCCCAGGAGCTGGGCATGGCGGTCGTGCGCCAGGGCGTGCGCGACAAGGGCGCCGCACTGCGCGAGATCCTGGCCGAACAGGGACTCGAGGCACGCGAGGTCGCCTACATCGGCGACGACCTCAATGACCTGCCGATCCTGGCTGAAGTGGGGCTCACGGCGGCGCCCGCCGACGCCCCCCATGAGGTTCGGGCTGAGGCTTACATGGTCCTCAGTGCCAGCGGCGGCCGCGGCTGCCTGCGCGAGTTCATCGAGGCGATCCTGCGCGCCAGGGGCGACTGGGAGCGCGCCGTGGCTGGCATCGGCGTCACGCTGTGACTCGGGCGCGGCCCGCCCAGCCGTGACGGACTCGGTGCTTCTCGCGATCGCCCTCGCCGCCCTCGCAGGGCTGGCCGCGGGAAGGGCCTGGGCGAAGGCGCGGCGCCGCGACCTGTTCGGACGTTCGGCGTTCCGCTCGTCGCCCCACTACACGCAGGGCCTGGACTACCTCGCGGCAGGCGAGAGCGAGCGCGCGATCAGTGAGCTCACCAAGGTCGTGCGCGAGGAGCCCGAGGCCTTCGAGATCCTGCTCGTGCTCGGCAACCTGTACCGGGAGACCGGGCAGGTCGAGCGCGCCATGCAGCTCCATCAGAGCCTCCTGGGGCGCGGGGATCTGGCGTGGAGCGAGCGGGCCCATGCCCTCGTCTGCCTCGGGATGGATCAGCGTGCGGCGGGCTTCATCGACCGCGCGACCCAGACCTTCCAGGACGTGCTCGAGATGGACCCGAAGAACATTCACGCCCTCACAGGGCTCCAGAAGCTTCACGAGGAACAGCGCCGCTGGCGCGAGGCGTTCGAGGTGCAGAGCCGGCTGAGCCGCCTGCGCAAGAGCAACGACGGCCTGGTGCTCGGCCACATCCAGGCGGAGATCGGCCGCGAGGCGCTGGCGTCGGGCCACCGCGAAGAGGCTGAGAAGGCATTCCGCACGGCCCTTTCCCTCGACAAGCGCGTGTTCCCCGCCCACCTGGGCCTCGCCGACTTGGCCCTGTCCAGCGACCCACGGCGGGCGGCCGCGATCCTGCAGGACGCGATCAGCGTTGCGCCCGAGCGGGCCTATCTCACCTTCGACCGGCTGTCTGCAGCCTACTCGGCGAGCGGCGAGCCGTCGCGTTTCGCCGCGCTGTGTGAAGCCATCCTCACGCAGGGCCCGCGCGACTGGCGCGCGCGGCTGGCGCTCGCGCGACACCTGCGCGCCGAGGGCCGGCCCGAGGAGGCCTACGGCCTGCTGCTGCGCGCGCTCACGGAAAACCCCCACGTGCTGCTCGTCCATCTGGAGACGTGGCGGACGCTGCCGGGCCTGGGTGTCCACGACGAGCACGTGGCGCGCTATTCGCGCGCCTGCGAGGACTCGGTGTTCTATCGGGATCCGCACATCTGTACGTCGTGCCGTTACCGTGCCGACGACATGCTCTGGCGCTGCCCGCACTGCCACGAGTGGAACACGTTCGTCGAGGAGCGCCTGGGGCCCACCGCCGGGACGCCCTGAAGAGTGGCGCCGGCGCCCCTGGCGCTCCGCTGCTACACGAAACGGCCGACCACGCGGCGCAGTTCCGGGGTGATCGGCGGGTGCGGTGCGACGAGCCGGTTGGCGAGCGCTCCAACCGCCGCCACGTCAGGCGGCGCGCCGCCCCAGCGCTCCGCCGCCACGCGAGCCTGCTCGATCGCCGTCTCGACCGCCTGCGCGCCCTCAAGCAGGTCGCTTGCGACCAGTGCGGCCAGCACTGCCGTGGCGATGGCCTGCGGCGCTCGGTGCGTGAGCCGTGCCAGCGAAGCCGCGGCAGCCGCCAGGAATTCGCGATCGAAGCCGCGACGAGCCGCACAGAAGAAGGCGAGCGGCGCGGCCAGAAGCTCAGGCCCGGGCGCCTCTCCAGCGGCTCGCGCGGCCCCATGCCAGGGCCCGTCGGCGGGTGGCTCGAGCAGCGCCGCCAGGACGCTCATCTCCAGGTGCGCTTCCCCTGCCAGGCGATCGAGCAGTTGCAGCGGGTCGAGCCCCCGGGGCCCCCGGCCAAGGCTGTTCGCGAGTACCGCCTCGCTGCGTTCCCTCGTGAGGGGGTCTTTCGGCGCCCGCGTCCGGGCGAGTTCGCCCAGTTCGTGAGCCAGCCCCAGCGCTCGCGCCGCCGTTTCGTCGATACTGGCCCCCGTGTCCACCTCGAAGTGCGCAAAGCGCCGCTTCTCGTCGCTGGGCATCTGGGCGGCGATTCGCGTGCGCGCCGCAGCCTCGGACAGGGCGTCGCGGCTGCACAATCGGCGGAGCTGTTCCTCGGGAGAACACCAGGCGACGACGAGGCGGTCGTAGCGCAGATGGCCGCCTGATTCGACGAGCAGCGCCGCATCGCTCACCGACACGGCCCCGGCTCGATGCGGAGCCGCCGCGAGTCGCTGCGCCTCTTCGTCCCGCACGCGGGGGTGGACGATGGCGTTCAGGCGTTCGCGAGCCTTGGCGTCGCCAAAGACGATCGGCCCGAGCTTTTTGCGATCGATCGAACCGTCCTCGGCACGAACGCTCGGCCCGAAGGCGGCCAGCACCGCCGCGTGCGCCGTCCCACCAGGCGCCATGACGTCATGCGCCACGCGGTCGAGGTCGAGTGTCACGAAGCCCGCGGCGGCGAAGTGCTCGAGGACGCGAGACTTGCCCGACGCAATGCCGCCGGTGAGGCCCACCCGGAGCATCGGCTAGTGGCGCGCGGCTGCGCTCACGGTGTTCTTCATGAGCAGGGCGATCGTCAGCGGCCCGACGCCTCCCGGCACGGGGGTGATCGCCGATGCGACCTCGCGGACGCGCCGGAAGTCGACGTCGCCCACGAGGGCGCTGCCCTTCTGCCGGAACAGCTCGAGGCCCTTGGCATCCAGCAGTTCCTCCGCCTGCGCGGGGTCCTGGATGCGATTCATGCCCACGTCGATCACGACGGCGCCGGGCTTGACGTGGGACGCCCGAACGAAGCCAGGCTTGCCGATGGCCGCCACGAGGATGTCTGCCTCGAGAGTGACGCGTGGCAGATCGCGTGTCCGCGAGTGCGCGATCGTCACCGTGGCATCGGCGTGGAGCAGCAGCAGCGCCATCGGCTTTCCAACGATGTCGCTGCGCCCCAAGACCAGGGCGCGTTTGCCGGACAGCGCGATCCCGCTCCGCTTCAGCAGCTCCATCACGCCGGCGGGCGTACAGGCCACGAACCCGAAGCGTTTCTGGACCAGCCGGCCCACGTTGTGCGGGTGGAAACCGTCGACGTCCTTGCCAGGATCCACGAGGCCAAGGACCCGCTCGACGTCGACCTGTGGGGGCAGCGGAAGCTGCACAAGGACGCCGTGGATGTCCGCGCGCGCGTTCAAATCGCGGATGCAGCCCGCAACCTCATCGGTCGTCGCGAGCGCCGGAAGGCGGAGCATTTCGTGGTGCAGGCCCAGCTCCTCGCAAGCGCGCGTCTTGCTCCGCACGTACACGGCTGAGGCGGGATCGTCACCGACAAGCAGCACGCCCAGGCCGGGCTTGACACCTCGGGCCGCGAGCCACACGAGCTCCTGTCGAAGCTCGTCTCGAATCGCCTGGGCCGTCGCCACGCCATCGAGAAGCCGAGCTGTCACGGGCGCGGATCTTACACCATCGGCTCCCGGAGCCGGCTGCCACGCGGCTTCCCAGCCGTGCGCCTGACGAGCGCGCCTGTCACGAGCAGACCCGCGAAGCCGGAGATCGCAAGGCCCGGGCGCAGCAAGGGCGGGTCGTAAAAAGCCCGCACCTGGTGGCGCCCGGCGGGGAGCGGCACCGCCCGGTGTCGGCCGTTGGCCCGAAGCACTGGCACCGGCTGGCCATCGATCGTCGCGCGCCAGCTCGGCGTGTAGCTGTCGCGCATCACGAGCACGCCGAGACCGTCGGCCTCCACGCTATAAACCTCGTCGCCGGGAGCGACGGGGCGCCGCATCACGCTCGCCTGCGTGCAGGTGGCCGGCTCGGCTCGCGCGAGCACGACGTCGCGCCGCGGATCGAAGCCGTCCGCGAGGGCTTTCTGAAGAGCAAGCTGCCGGTCGCTCTCGACCTCGACGCGGCAGGCGAGATAGGCCCGCGGCCAGGGGTCCGTGAGGTCGTAGACGTGTAGCGAAAGCTCTGGCAAGCCCGTCGCCACCTCGCCCCTTGGAACGAACTCGCGATGCTCGATGGGGTCGAGGCTCAGCACGCGCACGACCGCTGCGTTTCTTAGCTCACGCGTGACGCTGCCGATAGCCTCCGGCAGGTAGTCCCCCGGCCGGAGGATCTCGCCGTTCGGGATGAACGAATGCAAATCGGTTCCGCCGGCCAGCTCCACGTCGTCGAGCACGTTGGTGAACGGGTTCAAGAGCTGCCGGTACAGAAAGAAGCTGAGCAGCTCGACGCCGGGCTGGCCGCTCGTCATCAAAGCGGTCATCCGACGGCTCCGCCCATAGCCGAGCGACAGCACGCGGCCGCCTCCGAGCCCACCCACGAGCGACGCCATCTCGGGCAGCGGTCGGAAGAAGAGCGGCGAGGTCTGCGGGTTCAGGCCCCACGCCGCCCGGGCCAGGTCGAAGACCAGCAAGGCGACGACCAGGAGCGCCGCCCGCGCCGGGCGCAGCTTGCCGCGCGCGACAGCCGCGGCCAACAGCAGCGCCGTGAGGGCGACCAGGGCGGCCATCCTGGCGTCGCGATTCAAGAGCGCCAGGTGCACCGGCAAGCTCTCGGGGCGCAAGCCGAGCCAGGCGCCGAGAGGCTGGGCGTAGACACCCGCGGCCCACGCGCCGCCGCCCACGAGAGCGGCGAAAGCCGCCACGATCGCCGCGAGTCGCCGAAAGCCGCGGCCCTGCTCTAGCGCCGTGATGCCGAAGCCGGCCAGGATCGACACGCCGAGGCAGGGCAGCAGCAGGGCCTTCACCGGGAAACGGAAGAATGGCAGCAGCGGCACCACCACAGGGGCCAGGCCAGCGTGGCGGCCGAGAGCGTACCAGAGTCCCAGCGTCGTCAGCACGAGGAGCAGCCAGCGCAGGCGCCTCTCGCCGCGCAGCCCGTTCGCAGCCGCTGCCAGTGTGAGCGGACCCAGGTAGATGCTGAGGAAATAGGCTCCCCCCTCCGGAAAGAGTCGGCGTGGCGCCCAACCCCAGCGGATCGGTTCTGTCAGGGAAAAGAAGAGATTCGGGACGATCGCCTGGAGCAGCGAGAACGGGTGCAAGGAGCGCTGCAGCGGGCCGATGTCGGCGTGCTGGCGCAGGCTTTCGGAGACGATGCCGACGGTCAATAGAATCGGCAGCGCCGCCACGGCGAGACCGAGGCCGAGGGCCGCGAGCAACCGGGCCAGGGCGGGCCGGCTTGGAAGCGCGGCCAGCGCGAGGAGCATGCCGAGCAGCAACGCCTGCCCCACGAACTCCACCGCCAGGGTGCTGATCGAGAGCGCGAATGCCAGGGCCGCGTGGGGTACGTCGCGCCCGCCCCGCAGTGCAGCGCGGCGCAGCGTGAGAACCAGCAGCGGCGCCAAGGCCAGGGCCTCCAGGAAGACGCTGAGGTTCAGGGAGGACTGCGCGAGACCCGAGAGCGAATAGACGATACCTGCGCCACACGCCCCCGGGCGCGAGGCGCCAAGGTCGCGGGCGAGCGCGTACATGCCGAGGGCGGCCAGGGGAAAGTGCAGACTGAGGAGCCACGAGGCCGCGACCGGCCCGGGCCAGAACACCTGCAGCAAATCGAGCGGGTAGAGCGTGGGCAGGAGCGCCGAGCCCTCATAGGAGTAGGGATTCCAGAAGATCCATCGGCCCGACCGCAGGGCGCGAAGAAACAGGTCATGGAGCGGCTGGAAGGTGACGGCGAAGTCCCGGTAGAAGTACGTCCGGTCGGGCCAGATAGCCCCCGGATTGGCCGCAAGCGACAGGAGCGCGGTCAGCACCGGGTACTGCCAACGGGCCCGGCCAGCCTCCGAGGGGCTCACCCGGCGGCCACCGGCCGCTCGCCGCGCAGCCAGAGCCAGCCGCCGATGAGCGCCGCCAGAGCGCTGCCGACGAGTCCCGGCCGGAGACCCGGCGGGCGATAGCCGAATGCGACGGCGTGCTCTCCGGCGGGGACCGCAACGGCCCGCTGTCGGCCATTGGCCCGCAGCACGGCCGCGGGCATCCCGTCGACGCTCGCATGCCAACTGGGCGTGAAGCTGTCCCGCACCACGAGCCACCCGGGGCCGTCGAGGGCGACGCTGTAGGCGGCTACGTCGGAGCCGAAGGATGTGCGCCGAGCCATGCCCTGCCGGCACGACGCCGCGGCAGGGACTTCGAGTGCGACATCGCCGCCCGGATCGAAGCCGGCGCCGAAGGGCGCCGCAGAGGACGCGCTCTGATCCGCAACGGAAACGACACGGCAGGCGACGTAGGCCCGAGCCCAGGGTCGAGCCAGCTCGTACACGTGAAGCACGAAGCCGGGGACGGTCGTGGGAATCGTGGCGCTGAGCAGGAGATCGGGATGTTCCAGGACATCCAGGCTCACCACCCGCGTCACGGCGGCGTTGCGGAGCCGACTGAGTATCGCTCCGACCGCCTGGGGCGCGTAGGCATCGGAGTTGAATGCCGGTGGGTTGGGAATGAAAGAGTGGCGGTCGACGCCCTCGGCGAGTTCGACGCGGTCCAGGATGTTCAGGAACGGGTTCAGCGCCTGGCGACTCAGCGCAAAGCTCTCGATCTCGACGCGGGGCGGCGCGCGGCGAAGCAAAGCCGCCACGGCGGGACTCGCGTTCACGCCATACGAGAAGACCCGCCCGCCGTCTTGCGACGCCAGCGCAGCAGCGACCTGCGGCAGTGGGGCGTAGAACTCAGGCGAGGTTTGACGGTTGAAACCGAGCCCCGCCTGCCAGACATCCGCAACCGTCAGAGCGCTGAGCGACAGCACCGCGAGTGCGGGCCGCACACGGCGACGCTTCACGGCAACACCCAGCGCGATGACGACAACGAGGAGCGCCAGGGCCTGGAGCGAGTCTCGCTGCAAGCTGCTGCGCATGGCCTCGGCGCTGCGCGGCGAGATGGCGAGCCACTGCTCCAGAGGACTGCTCGCGAGGGCCAGGGCGAAGGGCACGATCGCGATCGCCCCGGCGAGACATCCGGCCACGCCCACGAGCCGACTCCAGCCGCCGCCACGCCGGAGTCGCGTGCATCCGAAGCCCGCAAACAGACACATGGCCAGGTGCCCGAGCAGAAGGGCCTTCACGGGGAAGCGAAAGAACGGGGCGAGGCGCAAGATGACGGAGGCGAGACCGCCGGCGCGACCCAGGGCAAACCAGAAGCCGAAGGCGGCGGCGAGCAGAAGGGCGCCACGCTCGCGGCCACGCGAACCGTCACCGCCGACGAGCGCCGTCGCCACGGCGAGCGGCCCCAGGTACAGGCTGAGAAAGTAGGGGGAACCATCCGGAAACAGACGCCCCGCCCACCACACCCGCAGGGAGTCCCCGGGCGATCCCAGAAAACGCGGCAGCAGGACCTGGCCGAGGGTCAGTGGGTTGAGGGGCTTCTGGAGCGCCTCGAAAGCCGGCAGCCCCTGGCCACGCAGCGTCTCGGCCACGATCCCGGTGGCGAGGAAGATCGGCAGGCTGGCAAGGCCGAGGCCGAGCAGGGCCGCCACGGCGATTCTCGAGACGCTCTTGCGGCTCCGGTCGGCGGCAAGGGCGATGACCAAGCCCAGGCCGAAGGCCTGTGCGACGAACTCGATCGCGAGCGTCGTGATGGCGAGGGCGAGCAGCAAGGCGGCGGCGGGAACCGCTCGACCACCGCGAAGAGCCGCCCGGCGGAAGGCGAGCACCACGAAGGGCGTGAGTGCCAGGGCCTGGAGGAAGCAGTAGAGGTTGAGACAGGAGAGGCTGAACCCACCCATCGCGAAGAGCGCGCCGGCGACGAAGGCGCCCCCGCGGTCGGCTCCGAGCTCACGCGCGAGAGCGTAGGCGCCCAGCGCCGCGAGAGGCAGGTGGAGCGTCAAGAGCCAGGAGGCCATCGCTGGGCCCGGCCACAAGACCTGGAGGAACTCGGGCGGATACAAGGTCGGCAGCAGCGCCGAGCCCTCGTGGAGATAGGGGTTCCAGAAGGGCCAGTGGCCCTGGCGCACCTCGCTCACGAAGAAAGCGCGGAGCGGGTAGAAGGTAAGGCTGAAGTCGCGCAGGTAGTACGTCAGCCCTGGGATCGCGGCCCGGAGGTTTGGGAGAAGCGAGACGAAGACGAGCAGCAGCGGCAGCCAGCGGGGGCCGCCGTCGGGCGCGGCGTCGCTCGGGGCCTTGACTGGCGCCTCGCTCATGCGGCTCAGGGCCCGGCCGCGTCCTTTTTGTTCGGCTCCTGGAAGCGCTCCATGAACTTCGTCGAGAGCCGTCCAGCCTGGAAGTCCGGGTCGTCCATGATGCGGCGGTGCAGCGGGATCGTGGTCTTGATCCCTTCGACGATCATCACGTCGAGGCAGCGCTTCATCCGCGCGATCGCCTCGCGACGATCACGGCCGTGGACCATGAGCTTCGCGACCAGGCTGTCGTAGTAGGGCGAGATCTCGCAGCCCTCGTGCGCAGCGGTATCGACGCGCACCCCGGGCCCGCCCGGGAGATTGAAGTAACGGAGCGTGCCCGGCGACGGCACGAAAGTCTTCGGGTCCTCGGCGTTCACCCGGCACTCGATCGCGTGGCCGCTGAAGGCGATGTCCTTCTGCGCGAAGGAGAGCGCCTCACCCGAGGCGACCAGGATCTGTTCCTTCACGAGGTCGCGCCCCGTCACCAGCTCGGTGACACCGTGCTCGACCTGGATGCGGGTGTTCATCTCCATGAAGTAGTAGTTGCCCGAGGCGTCGAGCAGGAACTCGATGGTGCCCGCGTTCACGTACTCGACCGCCGCCGCGGCCTCGACGGCCGCGCGGCCCATGCGCCGACGCAGCCGCTCGCTCATCACGGGCGACGGCGACTCCTCGATCAGCTTCTGGTGGCGGCGCTGGATCGAGCACTCGCGCTCGCCGAGGTGCACGACGTTGCCGCGGGCGTCCGCCATGATCTGGATCTCGATGTGGCGCGGGCCCTCGACGTACTTTTCGATGTAGATGTCGGGCACGCCAAAGGCCGCCTGCGCCTCGCTCTGGGCCGCCTTGAAGGCATGCGGCAACTCCCCAAGCTCGCGTACGATGCGCATGCCTCGGCCGCCGCCGCCGGCCGAGGCTTTGAGGATCACCGGGAAGCCCGTCTCCTGGGCGACTCGGCTCGCCCTCTCCTCGTCCTCCACGACGCCGGGAGAGCCGGGAATGACGGGGACGCCGGCCTTCAGCATCGCCTTCTTGGCGCGGCTCTTGTCACCCATGAGCCGGATCGCCTGGGGCCCGGGGCCGATGAACTTGATCTTGCAGGCCTCGCAGATCTCGGCGAGATAGCTCGATTCGGACAAAAACCCGTAGCCGGGGTGGATCGCGTCGGAGCCCGTCACCTCGGCGGCGCTGATGATGGCTGGGATGTTGAGATACGATTCGATGCTGCGGGGCGGGCCAATGCAGACGGCCTGGTCCGCGAAGCGCACGTGGAGAGAGTTGCGGTCGGCCTCGGAATAGACCGCAACGGTCTTGATGCCGAGCTCCTTGCAGGCCCAGATCACGCGCAGCGCGATCTCGCCGCGATTGGCGATCAGAACTTTCTTGAACATCGGGGAGGACCGCGGGGGCGCCGCGAGGGGTCCCTAGCGGTCGGGCCTCACGGAGAAGAGCATTTCTCCGTATTGCACGGGCTGGCCGCTTTGCTTGTAGATCCTCACGACCTCCCCCGACACCTCGGCTTCGATCTCGTTCATCAGCTTCATCGCCTCGATGACGCAGACGGATTCGCCCGCCTTGACCGTCGCGCCGAGCTCGACGAAGGGCTTCGCGTCCGGCGAAGGCGCGCGATAGAAGGTGCCCACCATCGGCGATTTGACGACATGCCCCTCCGGCACCGCATCGGCGGCGGCGGTAGCTGCGGCCGCAGCTGCATGCGCGGCGAGGGTTGCCGGCGCTGCCGCGCCCGTCATGCCCGTCGCGCCGATCGGCACCACGGCCGCGGCGAGCGGGGTCACGCTTAGCGCCCCGCCGCGCGCGATGCGCACTTTTTCCTCGCCCTCGGTGATTTCCAGTTCGGCGATGCCCGATTCCTGCACCAGGTCGATCAGCTTCTTCAGCTTGCGCAGATCCATGGTCTTCTCTCCCCGGCGGGCATGGCCCGCCGTCCGGACATAGCGGGTGATTAACTGCGGGACTTCAGCCGCGCGATCGCGAACTCGAGCGCGAGGTCGTAGCCGCGGCTGCCCAGGCCGAGGATGCTGCCAACGGCGACTGCCGTGAAATGGGAATCCGCCCGCCATGGCTCGCGTGCGTGAATGTTCGACAAGTGAACCTCGACAAACGGGATCTGCACCGCGGTCAGGGCGTCGCGCAGCGCGATGCTGGAGTAGGTGAACGCGGCCGGGTTGAGCAGGATGAATCCCGTGCCGTCGGTTCGGGCCTGCTGCACCCGGTCCACCAGCATGCCTTCGTGGTTGGACTGGAAGCTCTCGAGACCTACCCCGGCCGCCTTGGCCGTGGCCGCCAGGCGGCGGTTGATGACTGTGAGCGTTTCGCGCCCGTAGATATCCGGCTCGCGGGTTCCAAGCAGGTTCAGGTTGGGTCCGTGCAGTACCAGGACGCTTTTGGTTTTTCGTTTTTGGGTCATGTTCGCAGCAGAAGACGACATTTTAGCCGAAATTGGGCCCACTTTCCCTGCTCAACCCTGCTCAGCTACGTGCCAAAGGCGCCAGGATCGCGTCCAGATCCGCCTGTTTAAACGCCCCCAGCTTGCGATGGACAACCCTGCCCTGTCGGTCGGCAACGACAGTATAGGGCAGGCCACCGGAGCTGTTGCCAAGCTTCCTCATCAGGTCGAGGCCTTCAGCCTCGGCGAGAAGGATGGGGTAGGTAATCCTGAACGATGCGGAGAAATCGCGGACTTTAGCGGCATTATCGATGGCGATACCGACAATTTCCACCCCGGCAGAGGCGTATTTTGCCCTGGCTGCCATCAGGAGGGGGATTTCTTCCCGGCATGGGGCGCACCAAGTCGCCCAGAAATTGCACATCAGGACCCTGCCCTGCCACTCGCTGAGCTTGCGTGGCTGGCCAGCGATATCGACCAGAGTTGCCGAACGCAGTGCGAAATCCCCGCCGCCTGCCCCTTCTCCCGCGCCGCCCCCGGGCGTCGATTGCAGCAGGATCGGGCCGAGCAGGAACCCGGCAGCGGCTGCCGCGAGGCCGGCCGCACCGAGGATCAGCGCCTCACGCCGGCCGGGCGTCATTCGCCGGTTCGCCCGGCCGGATCTCGACCAGGGCGCGCACTTCCGCGATGCCGGCGCGCAGTGTCACGCGGCCGGCAAGCGTGGTTTTCAGCGCCGAGCGCTCGTCGCGCGGATCGAACACCGACAAGCGCAGCGGCACGCCCTGCCAGTCGAGCGAAATCACCGCCACGGCGCGTGCCCGGTCGCCGGTATAGCGGCGCTCGTCGCTCGCTGCATAGGAAATCTTGCGGTCGATGAGAAACAGCTCGACTTCCTTGGTGCTTTCCGGGAACAGTTGCAGCTCGATTTCGGCGTATGGACCGGCGGTGCCGGCGAGGACTGGCCCGGTCAGGTAGGGGTTGAAGCGCTCCAGCGCGCGCATCGCCTCGAGCGCGAGCGCGCGCAGCTCGGCGACGCGCTCCGGATGTTCGTCGGCCTGGTACAGCGCGAGGTAGGCGCGCAGCTCGGCCTCGATTTCGTCGTTGCCCGGAAGCCCTTCGGTGCTGGCGGCGCCAAGTGCGCGCGCGGCCTTGCGCTTGGCGAGCGCATAGTCGTTGATGCCGTCCTCTGCCATGAGGCGCGCCGCCGCGGCCGCGATGCGCGCCCGCATGCCGCTTTGCCGCGCGCTGTTGCGACTCATCGTGGCGATGATAGCGCAGCGCTCGCGTACAATCGCCGCCTTCCCCCGTCCGGCAGCATTCGCAGTGCATCTCCACATTCTCGGCGTTTGCGGCACCTTCATGGGTGGCATTGCCGCGATCGCGCAACAGGCTGGATTCCGCGTCACCGGCTGCGACGCCAACGTTTACCCGCCGATGAGCGAGCAGTTGAGCGCGCTCGGCGTCGAATTGATCGAAGGCTACGGGGCGGGGCAACTGCGTCTGGCGCCCGACCTGTGGGTGGTCGGCAATGTCGTGACCCGCGGCAATCCGCTGATGGAGGCGATCCTCGACCAGGGTGGGCGTTACGTCTCCGGCCCGCAGTGGTTGGCCGAGCATGTGCTGAATGGTAAGTGGGTGCTGGCTGTTGCTGGAACTCATGGAAAAACAAGCACTTCTGCGATGCTGGCCTGGATCCTCACCGATGCGGGCCGGCAGCCCGGCTTCCTTATCGGCGGCATCGCGCCGGATCTCCAGGTCTCTGCCCGATCCAGCGCTGCAGAGCACTTCGTCATCGAGGCGGACGAGTACGACACCGCCTTCTTCGATAAGCGCTCCAAGTTCGTGCACTACCGGCCGAAAACCGTCGTTCTCAATAATCTTGAGTACGATCATGCAGACATCTTCGGTGATCTTGCAGACATCGAGCGCCAATTCCACCATCTGGTGCGTACGGTGCCGGCTGCTGGGCGAGTCATCGTGAATGGCTCGGATGCGGCTTTAAAGCGCGTCGTGGCCCAGGGCTGCTGGACCCCGCTGGAGGAATTCGGCGTCTCGACGGGGTGGGAGGCGGGCGAGCCGGATCGGGACGCAGCCTTCGAGATCGCCTGGGAGGGCAGGGCCGTGGGCAGGCTGAAGTGGGCGCTGTCCGGGAGATACAACCGGCTGAACGCGCTCGCCGCGATCGCCGCGGCGCGCCATGCCGGCGTCGAGCCGCAGCAGGCGATCGATGCGCTCGCCAGGTTCAACGGCGTACGGCGCCGCATGGAGTTGAAGGGCAGGGTGCGGGGCGTCGCGCTGTACGACGATTTTGCGCACCATCCGACGGCGATCCGCGAAAGCATCGCCGGACTGCGCCAGCGCAGCCGCGAGGGCCGCATTCTTGCGGTGTTCGAACCGCGCTCGAACACCCTCAGGAAAGGCGTCATGAAGGATGCGCTGCCGGGGAGCTTTGCGGGGGCCGAGCGGGTCTATATCTACAGCGCCGGCCTGGCCTGGGATGCCGCGGCGCTGTTCGCGGCGCTCGGCGCGCGCGCCCGCTGCGAGACAGACCTCGACGCGCTGGTGGCGGCGGTCGCGACCGAGGCGCGAGACGGCGACCAGGTGCTGGTGATGTCGAATGGCGGCTTCGGCGGCATCCACGAGAAATTGCTCAAGGCGCTCTGAACGCGATGCTCGTCTATCTGCATGGTTTCAACAGTTCGCCCGCCTCGCACAAGGCGCAGGTGATGAAGGCCTATCTGGAAAACAGGGGACAGGGGTCCAGGTACGCCTGCCCGGCGCTGCCCGACACGCCGCGCGAAGCGCTCCGCGCGATCGAGGCCGCGATCCGCGGGCGCGATCCGGGCTCGGTCACATTCCTCGGCAGCTCGCTGGGCGGTTTTTACGCCACCTACCTCGCGGAAACGCTCGGTTGCCGCGCCGCACTCATCAACCCGGCGATCGCGCCGCATGTCGGGCTCGAGGCCTACCTCGGCACGCAGAAAAACCTGCACACCGGGGTGCCCTACGAACTGACGCGCGCGCACCTCGAGGGCTGGCGTGCGCTGGTGGTCGAGAAGATCGACCCGGAGCGCTATCTGCTGCTGCTCGAAATCGGCGACGAAGTGCTCGACTGGCGCGTGGCGGCGCGCAAATACGAGGGCGCGCGCGCGGTGATCCGCAGCGGCGGCGACCACTCGCTGCAGAGTTTTCCCGAGCACATTCCCATGATTCTTCGATTTGCCGGAATCAACGTCGAATAGCCAGTCTGGGCTTATGCGCAAAGCCGCCGCGCTGCGAATCTGCGGTCAACCACGCTTGAGATCGCGATAAAAATTCTCGTGGCTGCCGAGTAAGAGCAGCACCCGCGATTTCGAATTCCCTTCATAGGCAAGCAGCATCTGCTGGCGATTGAGTGGAAACTTGTGGACGTATACGCCGGCAAGGTCGCCCTTTTTCGCCTCGCCGATCTCTGGATTGGCGACGATCGTGCGCACTGCGTTGTCCACCACGGTCTGGTGGCTGGCGGCGAGCTTCTTGTATACCCGCTTGAACGCGGGCATCTGCAGTACCGCGACGTCAGCCACGCCGGCGCGGAGAGCGCGTTCTGGACGTAGCCTTCTTCGCCGGCATAAGGTCGAACGGCTCGGCGAGCGCCCGGTCAGTGTGTTTGCTGATCAACAGTTCGCGCACGAAGTCGACCGGCAGATCGGGGTTTTCCAAAGCCGTTTTGCCGACTAGTGCCCAGAACTCGATTTGTTGCGGAATCGAACGGCGCTCCGCGCCGGCTACGCGCTGCGCGGCAAGATAGATGTCGTCGTCGATGCGGATCGCTGTGCTCATGCCGCCACCCCTAATGCGTAGTAAATTGCGACAATTGTAGCGGATCGATACGCACCTGTTCCAGATCGAGCCGCGCAGTAACCGTACCTAACCCCACTCTTGGTGCGATGCAGCACACGCCTATAATCCGCACCCTGATGCAAGTTCTCTACGAAGAAGACGGCGAATACAAGGCCGGAACGGTGCTCTCGAAAAGCCCCGCCTCCTATCAGGTCGAAAGCCCGCACGGGCGGCGCTCCAAGATCAAGGCCGCCAGCGTGGTGCTTGCCTTCGAGCGACCCTCGGCCGCTGAACTGCTCGCCGAGGCGCGCAGTTTCGCCGACGCGCTGGACACCGATTTCCTCTGGCAGTGCCGCAAGGGAGCCGAGTTCGGCTTCGAGGATCTGGCGCGCGACTACGTCGGCCACGATCCGGCGGCCGTGGAGAGCGCCGGGGTGCTGCTCAAGCTGCACTCGGCGCCGATGTATTTCTACCGCCGGGGGCGGGGGCGCTTCCAGGCCGCGCCCGAGGACACGCTCAAGCTCGCGCTGGCCGGGCTGGAGAAAAAAAAGCGCGTGCAGGAGCAAATCGCGCAGTGGGTGGCGCAGCTCTCACGCTTCGAATGCCCGCCCGAGATCGCGCGCCTGCTCGATCAATTGCTGTATGCGCCGGAGCGCGCCAAACCCGAGACCAAGGCGCTCGAGCAGGCCTGCGCGCAGCTCGGCCTGAGCAGCGCGCGCCTGTTCGAGCGCTGCGGCCTGCTGCGCGACAGCCATGCCTACCACCTCGGGCGTTTCGTGCGCGAGTATTACCCGAATGGCACCGGCTTCCCGGCGCACGAGCTGCCCGCGCTGCCAGACGACCTGCCGCTCGCCGCTTGCAGCGCCTTCAGCCTGGACGACATCGGCACCACCGAGATCGACGACGCCTTCTCGGTCACGCGCGTGTCCGAGGACGAACTGCGCATCGGCATCCACATCGCCGCGCCAGGACTCGCGTTCGCGCCGGGCTCGGCGCTCGACGCCATCGCGCGCGAACGGCTCTCGACCGCCTATATGCCGGGCCGGAAGTTCACCATGCTGCCGGAGGACGCCGTGGCGCGCCTGTCGCTGGACGAGGGCCACGAGCGGCCGGCGGTATCGCTCTACCTGAACGTGGGCGCGAGGGATTTCAGCCTGCGCGGCCGGCACACGAAACTCGAGCGCGTGAAGGTGGCGGCCAATCTGCGCCATGCTGGGCACGATGCGCTGAATGCCGCCTTCGAAGCGGGCGGCGCCGAACGCGGCCGCACCGGGCTCGCTTTCGAGGAGGAGCTGCATACCCTGTGGCAGCTCGCGCTGGCGCTCGAGCAGCGCCGCGGCAAGCCGAGCGTCAACGCCGCGAATCCCGACTACGTTTTCCAGGTCGAGGACGGCCGGGTCGCGATCGAAGCGAGGAAGCGCGGCGCGCCTCTGGACAAGGTGGTTTCGGAACTCAT
>CAYTWT010000243.1:0-31787 GCA_964442185.1 uncultured Acidobacteriota bacterium | reverse complement strand
ACGTTCACGTCCTCGCCGCGCAATGCCAACTACACGATCGAGGAGGTTCAAATGCGATACGTCGATGGATATGTCTTGGCCGTGCCCAAGAAGTCACGGGCGCATCGCGATCGCGTCAACGCAAAGGTAATGAAGGACATGGCAAGGATTGGCGCGCCGAAGGAGATGCCGTTCGAGGTGAAGCGCATGGTCTACGGCGGATTCGAGGTCTTGGTCAGCCCCTGACGATGCAGCGGATGGCGCTGCGCGCCGCTGCCAGACCAATCGGAGAGGGCAGCCCGACCGCTAGCGCTTCGTCTGCGGGTGGCGGGCGACGTAGTCCTGGACTATGACCTCGATGCGCCGGGCGGCCTCGGGCGAAAGGTCGACGAACTTGACGCCGAACCCCGGCGGCAGGCTGTGGACCAGGTGCTGTTGCTTGGGGTTGACCCAGGCCACGACCGCGCGACTCGTGATCTCGATGGCCGTGCCCGCGCTGCCGAAGCGAACGCTCAGGCCTTCACCCACGGTCGTGCGCTCGTCCCAGGCCAGGTAGGCCCCGAGGATGTTGATGTTCGCAATGAATGCCGAGGCCTTTCGGCCCGCGTCGAATTCGAGCGCGCAGAGCCGTACGAACGGCACGCGCAGCATCGCCGTGGAGCGGCGTTCGCTCACAGCACGAACCTCTCCGCCCCCGCGCGGCGCGTGACACGCTCACGGTCCAGGTATTCGAGCAGCGGGATCACGAACTTGCGCGTGAGCCCGGTCAGCTCCTTGAAGCCGCCCACGTCGAGCCGCGAGCCCGACGGCCAACGCTCTCGGACGTCGCGTGCCAGCTGCTCGAGCCGCGCGCCTTCCACCAGCAGCCCCTCGCCCACGCGCCGCAGCGTACGCTCGTCCAGAAGCACGCGCGAGACGCGCTCGAGCAGGCGGCGGTCCTGGCCCGTGCTCGTGGCCAGAGCCGTCAGGTCGATGCCCTCGAGCCCGGCCGACGAAGTTGCTCGAAGCAGCAGGCTCCGTGTCCCCTCCTCCTCTGGGCTCATGCGCACACCGTGATCCGGAAGTGCTGCGCCCTCGGGCGTGAGCCGCACAAGGCCCTTCCCTGAGAGGGCCTCTAGAACCGGCTCGAAGCCAGCGCTGGCCGCCCGGCCGAGGGCACGGCGACGCAGCTCTTCGCGCGGCATCGTCTGCTTCAGCGGGTTCTCCTCGTGGAAACGCTCGAGCAGGGCGAGACTCTTCGACTCGAGCGCCGCCAGCGCTGAGCGCGAGAACGCGACGCCCGGCGCGCGCCCGGCGACGCTGATCGCCTCGGCGCGGGTGAGCCGCGCCAACAGTTCCGCCTGCGGCAGGGTGAGCCGGGCCGCAAGAGCTGGGATCTGCATCCCGGCCACGCCCGCTTCCGCAAGAAGCAGGCTCGCGCTGGCGACTACGTCGTCGGCCGCAACGGCGGCGAGGGCGGAAAGGCGCGCCCGATCGGCCCGACGGCGCTTCGGGGGCGCTGGATCGAGAACGCGCGCCCCGCCGATCGTCTCGGCGGGCGAGTACGAGCGCAGCACGAGGCGGTCGCCCTGCCCGGCCAGTACAGGCTTCTCCAGTCGCAGTTGCCCGAAGCCCAGGCCGCCGGCAGCGATGCTCGCCTCGCCCAGCAGCCGGACGCGCGCCAGCACCTCCGCGCTCGCCACGTGCACACGAACCCGGCTGCCGTCGAGAAGCGGCTTTCCAGGAGACAACAGCACGATCTCCACGTCGAGCATCGAGCTTGCGCGCAGCGTCCCCGGATGCACGAGCACGTCGCCACGGCCGAGATCCTCGACCTCGACACCCGCGAGATTCGCAGCCGTCCGGTGCCCCGCGCTCACCCGCGTGGCGGCCGCCCCGTGCACCTGCAGCCCGCGAACCCGGGCCCGGCGAGCGGCGGGAAGGATCTCGACTTCGTCGCCCACGGCGAGCGCGCCGGCGGTCAGCGTGCCCGTCACGATCGTGCCGAAGCCGCGCATGCTGAAGACGCGATCGAGCGGGAGGCGCATCAGCCCGGTGCTCGAACGCTCCTCTGCCCCGCGAGCGAGTGCCAGGAGCCGGGCCCGGAGCGCGCCCAGACCCTCGCCCGTCTTCCCGGACACCGGCACGATGGGGGCGCCCTCGAGGAACGATCCGGCCACCAGCTCGCGCGTCTCGGTCTCGGCCAGCGCCCGGGTCTCGGCATCGGCGAGATCGCATTTGGTGAGCGCCACGAGGCCGTGCCGGAGCCCGAGCAACCGGCAGATCTCGAAGTGCTCACGGGTCTGGGGCATCACGGATTCGTCGGCCGCCACGACGAGCATCACCGCGTCGAGGCCGTGGGCCCCGGCCAGCATGTTGCGAACGAAGCGCTCGTGCCCCGGCACGTCGACGAACGACGCCTCGATGCCCTCCGCGAGCGGGGCGTGGGCAAAGCCGAGGTCGATGGTGATGCCGCGCGCCTTTTCCTCCTTCAGCCGGTCGGGATCCGTTCCGGTCAGGGCCAGCACCAGCGTGCTCTTACCGTGGTCGATGTGACCGGCCGTGCCGACGATGAACGATCGCAAGGCGTCAGCGGGGCTCGCGCACGTCGGGGAGCCAGAAGGCCAGGACCGCGAGGAACGGCAGAAGCGGGCGCAAGCTGTTGCTTCTAGGCCAGCGCCCGGCGTCGCGAACGCTCGCGCGCGAGGCGCCGGGCCTCGGCCTCGTACCCGGGGCGACCCATGAGCGCGTAGGCGGCCAGCTTGCCAGCTTCGACGCCCGGTTGGTCGAAGGCGTCGATGCCATAAAGCTCGCCCGAAAGGGCGGTCTGGAACTGGAACAGGTAGACGAGCTGGCCCAGCACGTGCTCCGAGAGCTCGGGCACGAGATAGCTGAAGTTGGGACGGCCGGCCGCGCTCAGGGCCAACTCCGTCCCCCACTTCTCCGCGCGGAGCAACTCTCCGAGCGTTCGCCCTCCGAGATAGCCCAGTGACGGGAGGTCGGCGTGGCGCCTGGGGATCCGGACATCCTTGCGGAACCGCTCGAGCTCGAGAAACGTCACGACCTTGTCGTGCGGTCCCTCGACGTACAGCTGCACCTGCGAATGCTGGTCCGTCGCCCCCAGCGCCGTCACCGGCGTCTGGCCGGTCTCGACCACGCGGCCGCGCCGGTTCCGCCGCTTGCCCAGGCTCTCGGCCCAGAGCTGCCGGTACCAGTCGGCGAGATGCAGCAGCGCGTCGGCGTAGGGCATGAACACCTGGATGTTGCGGCCGCGGCGCGTGGCCATCAGGTGCAGCAGCACGGCGCCGATCACGCCGACGTTCTTCTCGGGCGGCGCGCCCCAGCAGTGGCGGCGCATCGCGCGCGCCCCGGCGAGGAGTGCGCTCACGTCGAGACCCAGAAACGCCGCCGGTAACAGACCCACAGCCGTGAGCACCGAGAAACGGCCGCCGACGTTCGGTGGAACCTCGAGCGTCCGCAGGCCGAGGCGCTGCGCCAGGCTCAGCAGGTCGCCCTTTTTCGGGTCGGTGACCGCGCACCAACGCCTTACGTGGGCAGGGCCGAGCCGCCGCTCCATGAAGTCGAGGAGCACGAGCAGGTTGGCCATGGTCTCGGCCGTGCTGCCGGACTTGGTGATGACACAGGCAGCGGTGCGCTTCGCGTCCAGGCCCGCAAGCCGGGCGTGGACGCCCTCGGGATCGACGTTGTCGAGGATGACCAGCCGACGTCTTGGCCGAAGGGCGCTCTGTAGCGCCAGCGCCCCAAGGGCCGAGCCGCCGATCCCGTCCACGACCAGCGTGTCCGCCATGCGGGCCAGCCGCTCGCCTTCGCGCACGCTCGCCGCCACGCGCCGGCGGTCGTCGAGGATCGCGTCGAAACCGTAGCTGCCCTCGTCGAGCTGCCTGCGCAGTCGCGCCATCCCGGGGCACGCCGAGCGGGCGGCGCGGCGCACTGCCTCGCGCGAAAAGCCCGCGGGCCCGACGCGCTCCTCGAGGCAGCCGGTGTAGTCGATACGAACGCGTCCGGCTTCGGCCATCAATCCTCCCGGGCCGTAACGCCGAAGACGGACTCCGCGGTCTTGTGGAGCTTGGCCGCGAGTCCCAAACGCGCCTCCTTCTCGGCGCGCGCGATGAACGAGTAGTTCTCGCGCGCCACCTTGATCAGGAACAGCAGCTCGTCCCGAGTGAGGTTCAGGACGATGCGGCTCTCGCTCTTGTCGTAGACGCCTTCGAGGAGCTTGTCGCGGAGCGCAAGCCGAGCCTCCTGCTCGTCGTCCGTGATGAAGTGGTAGTCCTGCCGGGTGACCTTCTGGAGGAAGACGAGTTCCTTCCCGGTCAGGTTCAGGGCGACACTTCGAACGTCGGTCATGATTCGGCCTCCAGTGTGGGGAGATTCTATCGGACGACGAGGGCGCCCGTCAGCGCCTTCCGGGGCTCGGCTATAATCCGCGCTTCATGAAGAGCGCGAACCTCCTGCGCGAGTTCGGCGCTCTGCTGCTCCTGATGCTCGCGGTGGCGGCTGTCTTCGGCGATGTCGTGGCCGGTAACGCGCGCCTGTGGGGGGATTTCGTGAGCTGGTACTTCCCCAGCCGCGAGTACCTGGCCGAGTGCCTTCGCGGCCATCGCCTGCCCTTGTGGAACCCGTTCATGGACGCCGGCATGCCTTTCCTCGGCGAGGCGGATCACGGGTTGTTCTACCCGCCCTCCCTGCTTCTGCAGCCCGTGAGTCGGCATCGTTTGATCCTCTACCGGTTCCTCGAGTTCTTCGTGCTCGCCCACGCCGCGTGGGCGGCGATCTCGATGTATCTCCTGGCCAGGTCGCTGCGGTGCCGCCGCTGGGCCAGCATCGTCGCGGGCATCGCGTACGGCCTGGGCGGCTCGTTTTGGGCGCGCTCTGCGCACCTCTCCTTGCTATGCGCGCAGTCCTGGGCGCCTGCAGCCATCGGCGGCGCCTTCCACGCTTCCCGCGGAGCCGGGCTCGGCCTCCCCATCGCGGCGCTCGCGATCGGGATGATCGGCCTCTCGGGAAGCCCGGCGAGCCTGGTCGTGATCCTGGTCGGGCTCGCCGTCGTGAGCGTGACCGGAGCCCTGAGTGACGGGACGCCGAGAGGATTCCTGCGCCGGCTTGCGAGCGGGCTTCTGGTTACGGCCGCGATCGCCAGTGTCGGGATCCTGCTCTCGTGCGCCCAGCTCTTGCCGATGCTCGAGTTCGTGGCTGTGTCTGAGCGGTCGGCCTATAGCTACGCGGCGATGACCGACTACTCCGCCACCCCCGGAAGCCTGGTGATGCTGCTGATCCCCCGCTTCTACGGCTGGCTCGATTTCGACCGTCTCTCATACTGGGGCCCCAACAATTTTCCGGAGCTCTCCGCCTATGTCGGGATCCTGCCGCTCCTGCTCGCCCCCTTCGCCCTCCGCCGCCGGAGCTGGCGCGAAACCGCACCCTGGCTGGCGCTCTCGGTCGTGGGGCTGTGGATGGCGCTCGGAGCCTACGGCGGCCTGCACTACCTGATCTACCGCAGCGTGCCCTTCGTCGGCATGATGCGCGCGCCCGGACGCTATCAACTGATCTGGGCTTTCGGGGTGAGTCTGCTAGCGGCGCTCGGCCTCGACGCGGCACAAAAGGCGCGTTGGGGCGAACTGCTGGCGCTGCGACGGCTGCGCGGGCGGGTGGCGACCGTCACGATCACGGCCATGGCCATAGCCCTGCTCTACTACCCCACACAGCTTGCCGGGCTCGAGTCGTGGAAGCAGCCGTTCTTCGAGGGCGGCATGCGCCGCTCGGCGGCTTCCTGGGCCTCGGCGCTGGGCAGCGTCGTGCTGCTAGGACAGGCGGGCGCAGTGGGTTCCTTGGCGGCCCCCGTGGCCGCAGTGACGCTGGGCGCCGACGTCGCCTGGCAGGCCAGTGGCGTTGGCCTGCTCTTCGACAACCAGCCCGTCCACGACCTGATGTTGCCGAACGAGTACGAGAAGCTCCTCGCGAACGACAAGAGCCTGTTCCGGGTGCGCAACCCGTTCGAGCCGGCGTCCCGCCTGATGCTCTCGCGCCTGCAGAGCGACTCGGGCCCTGGGCGCCACCTGCTCGGCTACCAGAACTACGAGGGCCGGATCGCCTCGCACTACTCGCCGATGCTGGACCTGCTGAATGTGAAGTACCTCGCGGAGCTCGAGAACGGCGAGACCCGGGACCGCTCACCGAACCTGGTCATCCACGAGTACGTCCCCGTTTCGCGTGGAGCGGAGGCCGCTCTTCCGGTGCGGCCTGCCATGCTCTGCCACGCGGTGGACGTCGTTTCGAACGTGACGCCTACGCCGGCGACTCGCAAGGGCGCCAAAGTCGCAGACCTCGAGATCGTCGGGGAGAACGGCGGCATCACGACGCTGCCGATCCGCTTCGGCTTCGAGACCGGCGACGTCTCCGGCGGCGAACCCATCGCAGGAGGCCGGGAGATCGTTCCCTCCTACTACATCAACGTCACGGACTCGGCGACGCTGTCGCGCAAACACTACCTGACCCGCCTCGAGTTCCCGCCAGTCCGGGTCCGTGAGTTGCGGCTCCGGCATGCCGGCGGCGACGAGGAGCTATGGGTCAAGGAGCTCTACCTGCAACGGGTGGAAGGCGAGAGCGATTCCTGGAAGCGCATCTATTCGGAGCCCTCGCTGAACGACACCTGGCTCCAGGTCTACGAGAGCAGCGACGTGCTGCCGCGCGCCTTCCTGGTCGGGGAGGCCGAGTACGCGGGCAATCGCAAGGAGGCCCTCGACCTCGTCGCGGGCGAGGGCTTCGATCCGCGCCGACAGGTCATACTCGAAGGGCCGTCAGGAAACAGCGGCTCGGCCGGGCCCGCGGGCGACGTGACGGTTACCTCCTACGCCGCTGAGCGGATCGCCCTCAGCGCCCGGGTGAACGCCGCCGGGGCCTGGCTCGTGCTCAGCGAGATGGACTACCCGGGCTGGACGGCACGCGTGGACGGCGCGAGCGCCAGGATCCTGCGCGCCAACAGCATCCTGCGCGCGCTGCGGCTTCCAGCAGGCGAACATACTGTCGTGTTCGAATACCAACCCGAGTCGCTGCGCCACGGCCTGCAGCTCACGGCTGCAGGAGGCCTGCTGCTGGTGTCGATGCTCGGGGACGCGCTCTGGCGGGCCAAGCGCACCGTGACGGCGACGGCGTCTTGAGCGAGAAGAGCATCGTCGCCGTAGAGAGCGTCAAGGGAGACGTGCGGGCCGCCGTGCGCGCGGCGCTCGCGGCCGCCGAATGGACCAAGGCGATCCCGGCCAAGGCTGACGTCTCGCTCAAGGTGAATCTCGGCTGGGACCTGTTCATCCCGGGCTCGATCACCTCGCCGCTCGTGGCCGAGGCCCTGATCGAGGCGATCCGCGAGCATGTCGGCACGATCTACATGGTCGAGTCGGACCAGGTGCTCGAGGACGTCGAAAAGGCATTCCACGACAGCGGCATGGCGGACGTCTGCAAGCGCACCGGTGTGGCTTGGGTCAACATGACCCGCGGCGGCGCCACGATCCTCCACGAGGATCCTCGCAACGTGGTGCTCCCCCGCATCGACGTTCCGCAGATCCTCCGCGACACCCGGCTCATCAGCGTGCCCGTGATGAAGACCCACGCCAAGACCCGGCTCTCGGGCGCGCTCAAGAACCAGTGGGGCTGCATCGGCACGATGCGCCACGAGTACCACCTGGTGCTCGACGACGCCCTGGCCGAGCTGAACGCGGCGCTCAAGCCAGCGCTCGCGCTGATGGACGGCACAGTCGCCCTCGAAGGCGACGGCCCCAAGTCGGGCTGGCCGCGCGTCGCGGACCTGATCCTGTGCTCCCGCGACCTCGTCGCCCTCGACACGATCCAGGCTTCGCTGATGGGAATCGACCCGGCGAGCGTCGGGCACCTCGCGACCTGCGCGGCCCGCGGCGTCGGGACGAACGACCTGGCCCGGATCGTAATCCGCGGCGCCGACCTGGCCGCCGTGCGCTCCAGCTTCCGCACTGCCCAGCACAACGCCGTGTCCCTGGTCGAGACCCTGCTGCGCAAGTCGTTCGTGAAGCGCCTGTTCTTCAACACGCCGCTCTTCACCGTGTGCCTCTGGGGTGCGAAGCTCTACTATCGGATCTGGGCGCTCCGGCACCGGCGCAAGGCCTGGCAAGCGATACTCGCGCATCGGGTCTACGGTCCCCAGTGGCGCAACGTACCTCGCTAGTCCTCGGGCTTGCCGCCAGCGAAGGCGACCGCCGTGGCATACGCGGCCAGGGGCAGAACCGAGAGGGCGTGCCGGTCGAAAACGAACACCCAGTTGTCGCGAAGCCAGTCGAGATCCTCGTACGGGAAAAGCCAGAAGCCGGCGACGTAGAGAAGCAGCCCCGTCACGGCAGCCAGGGCCGAGGCCCAGCCCAGAGGGCTCGACTCGCGCAAGCCACGAACACGAAGCAGCGCGAGACCGAACACAGGCCAGGCGGGCGCCACTCCCAGCCATTCCTCGAACGCAGAGGTGCGCGTCTGCTCGGCAGGCCTCATCAGGTCTAGCGCCGCGATTCGGAGGATCTGGCCGATGTCCTTCGCGTGCTCTTTGCCGCGCACGACGACGTCCGCACTGAACCACGACGAGCGCAGGTCCCACAGCTCGAAGGGCGCCAGCAGCAGCAGCCAGGGCAGGTAGCACAAGCCGGCGATGCCGATCGCCACCAGCGCGCGCCCGAGTCGGGCGCGGCCGCGCAGGCTGAAGCTCACGGCCAGGGCGACGAACCCACCCAGTACGAGTCCCTCGTCGCGCGCGAGAGCGGCGCCGCCCAGGAATAACCCGGCTCCGATCACGAGGGCCGACCGACCCGTCGCTCGGGCGCGCTCGAGGCTCGAGGCCGCGAGGAAGAGATAGCTTCCCAGCACCAGGTTCGCGAGTCCGGCCGTCGCGACGTAGGCCACGCTCGGCAGGGAGGCGAGGAGTGCCGTGCTGAGCAGCGCAGCGCCTGGCGAAACGGCTCGGCGCAGCGACGTGAAGAAGGCCAGCAGCAGCGAGACGAAGAAGGCCAGCTGGACGAGTCGAACCGCGCTGGCATCTTCGCGCCCCAGGCAGGCATACACGAACGCCTGGTAGAAGGCGCTGAGGCACGGCCGCGCGGGCCATGAGAAGTAGTAATGGTCGGCGTGCGTCAGATAGCGCGCGACGCCCTGGTCCACGAAGAAGGCTTTAGCCTTGAACCCCCAGATCGCCCAGGCATCCCAGTCCGCGATCGTCGGGATACGCACGATGCCACCCACCAGCAGACCAAGTTGCACTGCGAGCAGCAAGGCGCCGAGCGCCACCAGCAGCGTATCGCCCGGGCCCGCCCGCGGCGGCGAGATCGAGCCGGCAGGCGAGGCCTCCCGGCCGAAGCTACGGTGTGCAAACCAGGCCAGGCCTGCCGCCATGATCGTCGCGACGAGCCACGGGTTGCGGGCCAGCGGCAGACCGAGGTGGAGCAACAGCATTCCCAGGAGCGTCACGATCAGGGCGCCCAGCGGAAATGCGGCGGCGGCCTCAGCTAGGCCCAGGCGGCGCGCCAGGACGCCGGCGACGAACAAGCCGACAGCCCAGGTGAGGCCGAGCCCGAGCATCGCCGTCGACCATGCATTCATCGCGGCGTACCGCGCAGACGGAACAGCAAGGCGTCCGGTCCTGGCGCCGGCAGCGCCTGCGCGTCGCTGGGGGCGAGGTCCGAAGCGCCCAGCACGAGGATCAGCGTGGTGCCCCGTTCGCGCAGCCTCGCGAACTCCTCGACCAGCTTGCCCTCGGGGTAGGTCTGGCCGAGCACGGACCGCGGATACAGAAGATAGGCCAGCCGGAACGCCACGAAGAGCTGTGTCGAGTCGGGAGCCGAGTAGAGCACTCCCAGAGAGTCGTTGGGCCCGACCGCGGCCGTCACGGCGTCCAGCGTCATCATAAGCGTCGCCGGATCGTCGCCGGGCACCTCCGGATGCGCCAGGTCGAAAGCAGAGATTCCGGGAGCGAGCGTGTCGCGCCACTGCGCCAGGAGCGAGCTGAGCGAGCCGGCGACCATCAAGGCCGCGATACCGAGCCGCGCCAGCGTCAGGAGTGGGCTCGGCGTCACGCTCTGGTCCGCGGCCACCGCAAAGCCAGACCGGCGGCCACCACGGCCCCCGCGATCGAGAGCATCAGACCCCTCGAAAACGAGCGCGGTTCGTATGCGAGCGTCACACGATGCTGTCCGGGACCAAGCGCGACGCCACGAAGCGCGCCGTCCACACGGCGCACTTCCTGGTCGGTTCCATCGACCTCCGCCTTCCAGCCCGGGAAATAGGTCTCGCTCAGCACCAGCAGCGACGCGCGCGCGACGTCAGCCTCGATCTGCAGGCTGTTGCGGCGGGCGACGAAGCGCGTGAGACGCGTCTCGGCCGGGACGTCGGAGGACGCCGCCGGCCATGCGGGCATCTGCGCGACGATCGCGGTCACGGAGGGATCGAAGTCGGCCTCACGCAGACGCCGAAAGACCGCAGCCTCGTCCGCCTCGACCTCGACGCCCTCGGCCGGAACCAGAACGGCTCGCGGCAGGGCGTGCAGGTTCTCGTAGACGCGGACCGAGCCGGTTTCACACGCGAGCCGAAAGCGCTCGGGATGCGCAGCAAGGCGCGTGGCGCTGTCGTTGTCCGAAGTCGTGACCAGGTACTTCACGCCGAGCAGATCGAGCAGGCGCCCGGGCTGGGTCACCACCAGGTCCGAACGGAACCCCGTGAGCAGGAACGCGCCCGGATCGTTGCCAGTGAAGGGTGCGACGAGACGCGCGCTCGAGCGCAGCACGTACTCCTGACCCGCGGGCGAGTGCAGTCCGAAGACCATCTCCATGTTGACCGGCGCAGCCTCGTCGAGCGACACCGTCCGGTAGAGAGGCTCCGTTTGCCGGAGGCACGAGACGAGCGGCGGTTCGGGGTAGATCTCGGCCTTCGCGAAGAACGGGACATGACCGAAGCCTGCGCCGCCAAGGTCGATCGCGAGCAGGAGAAGAGCGGCGGTTGCCAAGGAACTCGCGCGCAATCCACCGCGAAGGCCCGCAACCAGGAGAGCGCCACTCGCCAGCAGGGCGAGCCACGACGAACCGAGCCCGAACGAACCGGCAAGGGCCCCCGGCGACTGATCGAGCACACGGGCACAGAGCACGGCCAGGGCGAGCGCCGCTCCAAGGAAGCCGGCTCCGGCAAGCAGGCTGACTGACCGTCGCGTCGATTGCCGAACCTCCCCCAGCACGCTGAGGCCAAGCCCCAGGAGCAGCGCGAGTGAAAGCCCCACGAGCGCCAGCGCCCGGTCGTGCGGCATCGAGCGCAGGATCGGCAACCGCATCGCCGTGTCATACACAGGGCCAAAGCCGTAGCTGAGCTGAAGGGACGCGGCCAGGAGCAGTGCGGCGAACAGGGCTTCCGCACGACGCCGGTGCGCGAATCCCAACGGTGCCACGACGAGCGTCAGCATCCCCACGTAGGCAGCGCCCTCTGGAATGTCGAATCCAGCGGCGTTCGGACTCGAGGCGAGGTCGCGGGAGAGCAGTGCCAGGCCCCGTTCCACCGGCATTGGCGGCCACGTGAATTGGAGCGGACGCACCAGGTGCGGCAGCCATTCGAGCGTCGGCAGCAGTTGAACGGCCGCGAGTGCCATGCCCAGGCCGGCCGCGGCGCTGAACGAAAGCAGGAAGGCCATCGGCGAACGCAGCGCCGCCTCGGGCGCGGGGCTGAGCAGTCGCAGCGCCGCCATGGCCAGGCCGGCGAGCGCGGCGTAGACCGCGGCCTCCGGATGCCCGCCGAGCACCGGCATCGCGAACGCGGCCGCGGCAACAGCGATGCCGCGCCGATCGGGCCGGCGGGACAGGCGATCCACCGCCGCCATCACGGCGGGAATCCACACTGCCGAGTCGACGTGCGCCCAGCCCTGCCAGGCGACCATGAAGCCGCTCGCGGCGAAGGCGAGCCCAGACGCGACCGCAGCCCAGGCTGCGGCTCCCAGGCAGCGCGCGAGCGCCGCCGCGAAGATCACGGCCAGCATCGTGCGCAGCGCCTGGAGCAGTCCCCAGGCGAGCGGCGCGGGCAGCAGGTGGTAGAGCAGGTGAGGCGGATAGAAGACCGCGGTCTGCGCACCCGCCACGAACGGGACGCCGAGCAGCACGTGCGGATTCCACAACGGCAGCTCGCCGTCCGCGACCGCGGCC
Source organism: uncultured Acidobacteriota bacterium (assembly GCA_964442185.1). GTDB lineage: Bacteria > Acidobacteriota > Vicinamibacteria > Fen-336 > Fen-336 > CADEEV01. Next base: position 19,629 of record CAYTWT010000243.1, on the reverse strand, counting down.
TTCGCGAACAGGCGCCAGGGGTAGACCTGCGCGGCGAGGTCGGCCATCTCCGCATGCGGGCGCACGATCAGCTCGCCCCCACGCAAGCTCTCCCAGGGTGGGAAATTCAAGATGATCTCGGCAGGGAACGGCACCCGGCCCAGGCTCAAAGGCCAGTAGAGCGTCGCAGCGAAAAGGAGCGCGGCGAAGAGCGCCTGGCGAGCGGGAGCACGCATCCTCATCTTTCGCGCGGGTCAGACTACGCCGGCACGCGGCGCGATACAATCCGCGCCGAGCTTGGAATCGACCCTGGCGGAGAGCGCGCGGGCCTTCGCCGTTTGGGCCCAGGGGAGCCCCTTGCGGCATCCCGGCCTGGCGCTCATCGCCACAGCGGGTCTTGTCGCCGCAGCCCTGCTTCCTCGCCTGGCGCGCTTCCACGGCCTGCTCCTCGTGTTGACGCTGCTCCTGCTGCGCTTCCCCACCTTGGCACTGCCCGAGCTCAACCCGGACGAGAGCGAGGACATCGCCAACGCGCGGACACTGCTGGCCGATCCGCGCTTCGGGCTTTCTGCCGAAGGCCACACCCACGGCCCGCTGGCGATTCTGAGCAACCTGCTTCCCTGTCTCGTCGGACTTCCCGTCGACTACGCCTCGGTGCGTCTGGTCGGCGTGCTGATGCTCGCATTTGCCGGCCTCACGCTGCGGCGCATTCTCGGCTTGCTCTTCGATGCGGAGATGGCTCGCCTCGCGCTCACGCCATTCGTGGTCGCGATGGCGTGGCTCAGCCATTGGGACTACCTGGCCTACAACGGCGAGCATCCGCTCGGCCTGCTGCTGCTGCTCGGCATCCTGGCGACACTCGAGGCCTCGCGGCGGAGCGGGCCACTCGCCCTGGCCACGGCAGCCGGCGCAGGCCTGGCTCTGGGGCTGATGCCGTTCGTCAAGCTGCAAGGCGCCCCGCTGGCTCTGGCCACGACCGTTTGGAGCGCCCTCTTCCTCGCCAGGAGTCCTCGCTCGCGGCGCGAAGGCCTGCTCCGCTGCCTGGCCGTTGGCGCCTCCGCGACGGCGCCGCTGCTGGCGTTCGTCGGCTATGGCATGGCCAGCGGTTTGCTCGGCCATCTCTGGATCAGCTACGTCCTTGCGGGACTCGAGCAGGTCTTCTGGGCCCCGCCGGCGGCGTTCTTCGGATGGCTTCTCGAGCGCAGCCACGACGAGGCCGCGACTCCGTTTCTGCTCGTGACACTCGCGAGCCTGGCGGTGGCCGCGACGATCCTGGGCGGCCGTGGCCGCCTGCACAGCGTTGGGGCCGTGCTGGCCAGCGTCGTGCTGAGCGGGGTGGCCCTCTTCGCTGTGTACCGGCCCGGCGCCAACTACGATCACTACCTGGTGCTGCTCGCCTTCCCGCTCGGGCTCTTGAACGGCGTGCTGTTCGGCGCGCTGCGGGCCTCGCTGGCGCGGCCAACTTCGAGACGCTGGCTGTCGCTGTCCTTCGTGTTCTTCGGCGCGCTGCTTCCCTTGCCCTGGGCGCTCGGCCGTTCGGCCGTCGTCCTCGTCGGCGCCGCCGCGCCCGAGGAAGCCTCTCCGGTCGCCTCAGAAATCGCAAAGTACGCGAGGCGGGGCGAACCGATCGTGGTGTGGGGTTGGCAGCCCAAGTACTACGTGGAGACTGGCACGATCCAGGGTACCCGCTACGCGCACTCGGCCCGGGCGATGGAGGGCTTTGCGCCGAGGCACGACTACTTCCTGTCGCTGTTCCTCGAAGACTTCGATCGCACGCGTCCCGTCGTGTTCGCGGACAGTGGCCACAAGTACCAGCCGCGCGAGGAGTTCGATCCCGACCAATTCCCCGCGCTGGCCGCGCGGCTCGCCGCCGGCTATCGCAAGGTGGCGGACATCGGAGGGGTGCGCATCCTCGTGGCCCTCGGTCGATTGCGAAGCACGAGCCAATGACGCGCCGGTCGGTTGCGCTCCTGCTGCTCGCGCTGGCCCTGCGCCTCGATCTCGTCGGGCGTCCTTTCATCGAGTACTTCTCGAACCGTGAGGTTCAGAACGCGATCCCGATCCGGATGATGCAGGAGGGCCAGTACGCCTTCTGGGACCTCCCCAACAAGTTCACAGATACGTACGGCATCGCGGAGTTCCAACTCCTTCCATTGATCCTGCGCGTGGCGTATGCCGCCCTAAGAGCGCTGGGGCTCGCGCGCCTGCCGGAGCCGGGCGACGCCGAAGCCGCGCGCCTCTACTACTGGCAGATCGCGATGCTGGGGCGGCTATGGAGCCTCGGCATGGCGCTCGGCACGCTGTGGCTGCTCCACCGACTGCTGCGTCGGGCCTGGTCGCAAACCGCCGCGGACCTCACCTTGTTGCTGTACGGCCTGCTTCCGTACAACCGCTTCCATGACCAGGTGTTCATCGCCGAGCCCACGATCATGTTCCTGGCCACGCTGGGGATGCTGCTGCTCTGGTCGTGGAGCGAGCGGCGCGAGGGCCGCTCCGCGCATCTTGCCGGCGCCGCGCTGGCCTTCGCCCTCGTCCTGCTGTTGAAGGTCAGCCACGTATTCATCGGGCTGCCGATCGCCTTCCTGCTGTTTCGGCGCTGGCGGTGGCGCGCCCTGCTGCGCCCCGAGGTCTGGCTGTTCGGCCTCGCGGTGCTCGTGCCCGCGGCGCTCTTCTACAAGGTCGGCTTCGGCGGCAGCGTCGAGGATCTCGACACGATGGCCTGGGACAACACGAAGGCGATCCTCACGGACTGGGCCGGAACTCGAGAGAACGGCCTCAAGTACCTGGCCCGCCACGTCTGGTCGATCTGGACGCCGCTGGGCGCGCCACTGCTGGCGCTCGGCCTGTGGCGCGGGCTGCGGGGCAAGCCCGGGCCCGCCCGCGACCTCGGCCAACTGTTCGCGATCTGGCTCGCTTCGTGGGCCCACTACTGGTTCATGGCCGGCGGCCTCTCCGGCCACTTCTACTACCAGGCCCCGAGTGTCGCGGTGGCCGCGGCGCTCCTGGCGATCGGCGCCGAATACCTCGGGGGACGCCTGCCGCGGCGCCTGGGGCTCACCGCACTCGGTCTGCTGGCGGTCTTCCTGTTGGGCTGGAACGAGGTGATCCAACGCTGGAACGACGAGGGCTCGCGCCATTGGCGCGGCAACTGGTGCCGGACGATCTACGCTGCCGGCCTCGAAGCCGACGCCCGCCTGCCGAGGGACGCGAAGATCGTGGCCGGTTGCCGCGGCGCGATCCAGTTCATGGTCTTCTATTACGTCCATCGCGACGGCTTCAGCCTGAAGCTGGAAGACACCGACCAGGATCAGGCTGCGGCGCCCGCGCGGCTGGAGGAGATGCGCGCCGACGGAGCGACGTTCTACGTGGCTCCTTTCAACTACGATGGGCCGAAGCACAACGGCGTCGTGTTCGACCGTGAGACGTTCGCGAGCCTGCCCATCGCGACCTACCTGGCTGAGCACTATCGCCTGCTGGCTGAGGCCCCCGACTGGCTGATCTACGACCTGCGCTCGCGCCTGGGGGCGCCACTCGCCCCGTAGCCTTCTTCGCGCTCGGCCCGCAGCAGCGCAATCTCCTGGGCCAGTTCCTTGGCCTGCCGCGTGAGCGTCGAGAGGCGGACCGAATAGTTCAGGCTCAAGAGGGCCAGATACAGGATGCACAGGAAGAACAGCGTCGAGGTCGGGATCACCGCGCCCACTGCGTCGGTCAGGCGGATCAACAGGTCGTAACGCAGGATCAGCACGATGTTGGTCAGCCCGGCGGCGATCCACAGCCAGGAGTACTCGACGCGCAGCCGCCGGCGGCGGACCAGTTCGACGATCACCAGCAGCAGTAGTACGGCGATCGTCAGGAAGACGAGCTTCTGGCGGATCGGCATCAGCTTCTACTCCTCGAGATCCGCTTCGCGGCCGAGCGCGGCCGCGAGCAACGAGAACGCCATGTTGAAAGTGTAGGCGAGGGCCCGCGGTCCGTCGTGCATGCTGTGGCGGTTGCGCGAGGCGCGCATCCGAGCCGGCCGCTCGGTGACTCGCAGCTGCGAGCGACGCGCCAGCACCAGCGCGTCGGCGTCCGGGAAGCGGTCCGGAAAGCGCGCCAAGGCGAACAGTCGCTGCGCGCGCGGGCCCAGTGCCTTCAGGCCCGAGGTCGGGTCGGTCAGCGCGAACCCGGTCAGGCTGCGCGCCAGCGCCGCGAACAGCCGCCGCCCGAGCTGGCGGAGGATTCCGCCGCGGTAGGAACCCTCGACCAGGAAGCGCGAGCCCAGCACGAGATCGGCTCCAGCCTCTACTGCGGCCACCAGCACTTCGATGTCGTGCGGGTCGTGCTGACCGTCGGCGTCGAACGCCACCACGACGCCCGCGCGACGTCGCAGCGCGAACTTCACGCCGGCCTGGAGCGCGCCGCCGTAACCCAGATGAAACGGCAGCACGAGCGCGCGGCAGCCAAGCCGCCGCGCGACATCCGCCGTGCCATCGTCCGAGGCGTCGTCCACGACGACGATCTCAGCCTCGGGCAACAACGCGCTCAGCTCTCCCACGACATCCGGCAGGTTGGCCGCTTCGTTGCGCGCCGGCATGACCACGAGCAGTGGTCCGCTCACCGCGACGCGTCCCTGGGCCCGAAGCGGCCGTGTCGGTAATCTGCGGCTCCCGCCAGGACCGCGCGCAGCCCCGCCTGCAGTGGGACGTCGACCTGCCGCAGCGCATGCAGCAGGTTGAGGCCGAGGATCCACCCCGCGCGCAGCGCTCGCGAGAGACCCCGCAGCGGCAGCGCGCGCTCGGCGGCGAGCAGATGGTTGCGCGCCGCGTAGTACAGCCGCTCGGCCGACGCCGGTCCCAGCGTGCGGGAGCCGCCGTGCCGGGCTCGCGCCCCCAGGACGACCGCGAGACCCAGGCCGGCCGCGCGTGCCCGCGCGCACCAGTCCACGTCCTCGAAGGAATGGAAGTAGCTCTCCTCGAGCGCGCCGATCCGGTCGAGGGCGGAAACCGAGAGCATCAGCGCAGCGCCGGAGAGCGATTCGACCCGCAGCAGACCCTCACGGGCCCCCGGCTTCTCGCCATGGCCACGGAGCCGGAAGCGGCCCGAGCGCGCATCGAAGCAGCTGCCGCGCGATTCCACCAGGCCGTCGGCCTCGCGCACGATCATGGGGCCGACCGCGGCGAGACTCGCGTCCTCCAGCGCCTCGGCCAGGCGGCGCAGCGCCCCGCTCTCCAGACGAGCGTCGTTGTTGAGCAGCAGGATGCGATCGCAGCCGACTTCCCGCAAGCGGGCGATGCCGGCGTTCATGCCGCCGGCGAAACCGCGGTTGGAGTCGAGGCGCAACACGCAGGCGCCAGCGACGGGCTCCGGAGCGGGTCCCGGGCCGTTCTCGACGATCACGATGTGTGCGTCGATGCCAGCGTCGCGACACGATCGGGCAGCCGCGGCGGCCTCGGCCGGCATCCCCCGATCGAGAACCACGACGCCGACACGGCCGGGTCGGGAAGCGAAACGCCGACGCGCTTCGGCGTAGAGCGGCCCCAGCGCGTCCACATGTTCCAGCATCGTCGGCACCGGCCGCGCCGTTCTGCCGAGGCTCGCGAGAAGGCCCGGCTCCTCGAACAGCCGCTTCAGGACGCGGCCGAGGTCGGCGGAGTCTCCGGGGCGGAAGCGCAGGCCATCGATCCCTTCGCGGACCATTTCCCGAAGCCCGCCATGATCGCTGACGACCACGGGCACGCCCGCCAGGCAAGCCTCCTGCACGACGAGTGGCAGGTTCTCTTCCCAGATCGAGGGCACGACCACGACGTCGAGGCCCGCCAGCACGTGACCGGTGGCCTCGGGTGCGTACGGTCCCCGGATCGCCTCGTCGGCCGCCGGGCCGAGGATGGCGCGCACGCGGGCTTCGTAGCCGCGGTCGCCGTGATAGGGCGGAAAGCCGCCGTGAATCGAGAGCGAGGCGCGGGCCGGATCGAGGCCCCGGAAGGCCTTGGCGAGGATGTGCACACCCTTCGAAGGAATCGCCGAGCCCAGGAAGCCGATCCGGAGCCGCCCGGAGGCAGAGCACCTGGCCGGCTTCGCGAGCGGCTCGTGCCCGTACTCGAGCACGCGGATCCCCGAGACTCCCCAGGCGGCCTCGACTCGCGAGCGCAGGAAGTGCGACGGCGAGAGCAACAGGTCCGCGGAACGCACCACCTCCCGCATCTCGTCGAGGCGCACCGCGATCCGCTCCTCGCCCGAGCCCAGCCGCGCCAGGATCAGGCCCAGCGCCGGCGCCAAGGACAGACTCCGCCCCGCTGCCGCGGCGACGCTGGGCTGAAGCGCCACCTGACCCCCGACGCAACCAAGGCAGCGCTGCGGCGTCGGACCCGGGCAGACCTCGAGACGCACGTTGAGCAGTTGTCCCAGTGGGCACAGCGGCCAGAAATCGTGGAGCGTAATGGCCGTCGCCACACCGCGCTCTCGCGCCGCGAAGACGATCCCGGTCGAGAGGCCCGAGAGGTGGTGCACATGCAGGAGGTCGGGCCTGAAATCGTCGAGGACGCGTGCCGCGACGGCCGTGACCTGAGCGTCGCGATACGACTCGAAGCCGGGCACTTCGCGATGCAGGTTGTTGATCGAGACAACCCGCACGCCGTCCTGTTTCGACTCGGCGACGTCGTGATCACGTCGTGTCGGATCCGCCGAGCGATGCAGCACGGCGACGTCGTGCTGTTGGGCGAGTTGGCGAGCCAGGGCGGCGACGTAGAGCTCTGACCCCCCCAGGCTCTCGGGCGGGTACGCGTGATGGACCAGAAGAATCCTCACGCCCATCCCGGATACGGCCGGCCGAGCCTCTCGTCGCGCGCTCCCCGATACTGCCCATAGGCCGCTGCCATAGCCTGGGCGGGGGCCGCAAGCCAGGCGGAAGCCGAGCCGCCCGCACCAGCCAGCGTCCGCAGATCGCTCAGAGCGCCCGTCGCGGCCGCGCGGGCGAGATGCGGCCGATCGGGGATCGCGCGCAAGCCGAAGAGTCGGGCCAGCAGCCGGTGACCGAGGTAGTTGCGGCGGAACAGCGCGAGCGCACGGCGCGGATGCGAATGCACGACCACGGCCTTCGGCACGTAGGCAAGGCCCAGGCCGGAGCGCAGCATGCGCAGGCCCCACTCGAGATCCTCGCCGAAGCGCGAGGGCGCGAACGGATGCTCGAGCAGCGTGCCGCGACGGATCGCAGAGGCCACGTTGTCGAAGGCCGCGAGCCGATATCGCTCGTCGGGCGGGAGGGCATCGAAACGAGCTCGGCTCTCGACGAAGACGGTACGTGGCTCCGGGCCGGCGGCGACCCAGTTGTCCAACTCCCGCCGCGTCACTGCATCAGCCTCGGGACGCGGCTGCTGGCGCGCGAAGGCTCCAGCCACGCGCGCGTCGGCCGCAAGCGGACCGATCAGCCTGCGGGCAAAGTCCGTCCCGGCAGGCAGTGCATCCTGGCTGAGGAAGAGTAGATGCTCGCCGCAAGCCTCGCGCGCACCGAGATTGCGCGTCTCGCCGTGATCGAAGCTCGCCGCCGGGATCTCGAGGACACGGGCTCCCGCGCCGCGCGCCAGCTCGGCCGAACCGTCGGCGGAGCCGCTGTCGATCACCAGGACCTCGAGTCCGCCTGGCAGTTCCTGCACACGCAGGGCTGCGAGCAGCGCCGGAAGGTGCTCCGCCCCGTTCTTGACGGGAACCACGGCGGTCGCAAACAACGACATCCCGCCATGTTAGTCCCACGCCTGCCGGGCGCAACGCGAGACGAGGAAGGGGGGGTTTGTGTAAACGAGATCCCGGTCGCAGACGGCGGCGAGGCGGTCCAGGTGGCCGCTGTGCTCCCAGTTCCAGTATTCGGAACGCACGAGATAGAGAGTCCGGGCGAGGGTCTCGGGCGTGAGACCGTCCGCATCCAGGAAGCTGCGGTGCCCGGCGAGCGCGTACTCGAGATCCGGGTTTTGCCACCAGCCCGCGCCGAGAAGCACGACTTCGGGATCCCGCCTCAGCTCTTCCAGGAAGCGGGCCGTCTCGACGAGCGCAGCCCGGCGAGGGTCTGGCGGCACCGGCTCGACCAGCCGGAACATCGCGGGGATGCCGGCCACGACCAGTCCGATCGCCAGCGCCGCGAGCACCGAGCGCGTGTGGCCGGGACGGATCGCCGAAAGCCCGAAGACCGCCGCGCAGATCCCGAGGATGTGGGCCAGCAAGAGATGACGGGTCCAGCCGAATGGGCTCATCAGCAGCCACCAGAGGAAATGCGCCAGGCTCGCCGTGCCCAGCGCGAAGCACACGCGCGGCGCCGACTCTGGCTGGCCACCCAGGGCTCGAGCGCTGGAGGCGAGAACGACGGACACGATCAGCAACCCGAGCGCCACGCCCGCCGCCGGCCCGCCCAGCGCGTCGGCTGCCGCGCTCGTGTTGCGCAGGATGTTCGCCGTCACGGCGCCGAGCAGGTCCGGCGTCGTGACGAGCTGCCAGAAACCGGAGCCGATCTGCAGGAACAGCCCCTGCTCGCTCTCGCGAAAAGCCTCGTACCGATCGGCCAGAGCGCGGGAGAGATGGATGCGCCAGAGCACGAAGGGCAGGCCGAGGGCTGCGATGGGTAGCCAAAGACGCCTACGTGACGCTCGCCGCCTTTCCAGGATGACAAACACCATGGCGATCGTCACGACCGCGAGTGCCGCCAGCAACTTCGTCACGACCGCGAGTCCCAGGAGCAGCCCGCCCGTGGTTCGGCCCTGATCGCGCTCACGACTGAGGAGCAAGATGGCTCCGGTCGCGGCCATCAGTGCGGCAGGAATCTCTCCATAGAGCTCGAACCAGTAGCCGTAAGCCGCCGAGAATCCGAGGCGGGCCAGCGCCACGAGGGCGACCAACATAGCGAGCGCCCTCGACCAGCCCGGCGCTCCGCCGGACGCAGCTGCCGTAACCAGGAGCATCACGGCCAGCCAAGACAGACTCTGCAGGGCCGCGGCCACACCCGGCACCCAGGGCTTGTTGCCGAAGGCGCTCACCAGCAGAGCTGCGGGAAGGATCACGCTCGGGCCGGTCGATATCTCCTCGTCGTAGGCTTTGACCTCGTGGTACGAAGAGGCGTAGCCGACGCCCGAAGCGACGTTCTTCGCGACGACCGCGAAGAAGGCGTCGTCGAAGCCGGGCGAAGCGGCCGCTCCCGCCGACAACGTGTAGCGAGCAAAGATCGCGAAGAGCCCGAGCAGCGCGAGCTTCACGATCATGGCACTACGACCACGAGCCGTTGACAGGCTCACGACGCGGGGCCGTCCGCGACCATGGATGCGTAGAGCGCCCCCAATTCGCGGGCCCCTGCCGCGACCGTCTTGAGCGGAAGGGGTGCGAGCGCTTCGCACAGTTTCCGGCCCGCCATCACATCCTCGAGCGCGGCGCGAAGCGCCGTGACATCTCCCGGCGGAACCAGCAAGCCCCAGCGACCCTCTTCCAGGATTTCCGGAACGCCTCCGGTGCGCGAAGCCACCACGGCGAGACCATCGGCGAGAGCCTCGAGGGCCGTGATCGGGCTGTTCTCCCACCACAGCGAAGGCACCACGAGCACGTCGAGCGTCGCATGGACTTGTGCTTGCCCACCCTCGGGAAACGCCCCGTGCCAGCGAACCCGCGGATCGCGGGAAGCGGCTTCGCGCAGTCGGCGAGCATAGGCGGGATCGACGGAAAGGCTCCCGTGGACATCAAGAGATGCCCCAGGATCCGCGATGGCCTGGAATGCCTCGAGCAGCACGTGGACACCCTTGTGCGGCGCCACGGTGCCGATGAAGCCCACGCGCCGTTTCGGCCCCGCGGGCCGCGGCCGGATCGGGCCCGACACCGCGCCATAGCCGCAAACGCGCAGGCGGGCTCTTGGCAAACCGAACTCGGCGGCGCGCTCAGCGCAGAACTGCGTGGGTGCAAGGGCGAGATCGACACAACTGAGCGCGGCGCGCAACCGCTCCGCCCGGAGATCCATCGCGCCAGCCAGATCCACAGCGGCGGGCGGCTTCGCCCTCCTGAGCAGCCTCATCGCCGCCTCGGTGACCCGCGGAGCCGCCGCGTGAAGGCGCTGCAGGCCCGCCCCGGCGCCGGCGCTGCGGGCCCATCGGCTCAGCCGGTTCTGCAGGGACGGAACCAGGTACGGGCTGCTCTGCAGGCAGCGCCCGCAGGCGGCATGATCCATTCGTTCGCAGAGCGACAAATCGGCCTTCATCCGCAGCCCGTCCCGCGGACAGCTCAGCCAGTAGTCGTGGAGCGTCAACAGCACCCTGGCGCCCTGGCCCCGTGCCTGCGCTGGGATACTGGCAGCCAGGTTCAACAAGTGTTGGATGTGGACGATGTGCGGCCGAAATTCCCGAAGCACCTGGCTCGCTGCGGCTTCGAGGTCCGGATCCGCATAGGTGCCCTCGAGCGTGCCCCGCGCATGGACGCTGACGACCTCCTCGACCAGAACACCCTGATGGGAACGACGCCGGATCGACCCGGGCTGTCCGCTCAGGTCGTGGACGGCACTGAGCACACGTACCTCGTGGCCCTGCTCACCGAGGGCGCGTGCCAGCCTCAGCGTGTAGACCTCGACTCCGGCTGTCGCGCGCGGCGGAAACGCGTGGACCGTCAGGAGGACGCGGAGGGGTCCCGCTGCGCTCAACCCCGGTCCCGGGAACCCGTCAGGCAGCGATGGATCGCCCGCAGCGGAGCAGTGAGGCGCCAACTCAGCGAAGCCCGCAGGCTCCGAACCTCGCCGCGTGCGACTGCCAGCGCGGACTCCAGGCTCGCCAGCTGGTCAAGGATCTCGCGTTCTCCACTCCGCGCTCCGGGAACCACCGACCCGCCGCTCGAAGCGCTCAGCGACGCCCGGGGAGCGGCCTCCCTCCCGGAGGCGGGGTCCCCGGTGTCGGCGGGCAGCGAAGGCGCGTCTCGACCCGGGACGATCGCGACCCGGTAACCCGCCGACGCCAGGCGAGAGCCCAGTGCGGCCCCGGGCTCAGCCAAGGCCGCCTCATAGCCACCGACCGAGCGGACCAGGTCGCGGCGCGCGAGCGTGGTGCAAGGCGCGTCCCTGGCCTCGATCGCGGCGCGACACGCGATCAGCCCCAGTTCCGGATCGCGGTCGAAGAGTTGAACCGACTCGGCGAGGAAGGTCGCGCCGGGAACGACGCCCGTGTCGAACACCGCCACGAACTCGCCGGCCGCTTCGCGCAGGCCGATGTCAAGGGCGCCCGCGTGCGCAACGCCCGGCGCGGCCACGAGCCGGGTGCGGGGCCAGCGCAGGGCCCGCGAAGTCGCTGCCAGGCTGGGGTCCTGCGTGCCCCTGTCGATCACGAGGATTTCGGAGGCCTCGAGGCTCTGGCTGAAGGCCAGGTCGAGCGCGTCCTCGAGCGCCTCCGCGTCATCCAGGCAGGGAATCAGGATCGACACGCGCGGCGCGGTCATGACGCGGCCGACCCCGACTGCGACGTGAGCCGCACGTAGGCGTCCAGCACCCTCTGCGGCGTGTCGCTGAGCATGATGCGACCCTCTTCCAGCAGCAGCGCCCGCTGGCAGAAGCCGAGGATCGCACGCGGTTCGTGCGTGACGAGCACGACGGTACAGCCTGCGGCGGCGAGCTGCCGGTAGCGTTCTTCGCAGCGCATCCGGAAACCGATGTCGCCGACGGCGAAGATCTCGTCGAGCACCAGCACCTCGCGCGCCGCCTTGAAGGCGACCGAGTACGCGAGCCGGGCGGCCATCCCACTCGAATAGTGCTTGAGCTCGAGACGCGCAAAGCGTTCCAAACCCGCAAAGGCCAGGATCTCGCCGACGGAGTCCTTGGCCTCGCGCAGTGGGAGGCCCATCACGGTGCCGATCAGCAGGATGTTGTCGATCGCATCGAGCTCCGCGTTCCAGCCGATCCCCAGCTCCAGGATCGGCGTCACGGCAGCGCCCACGACGGCATGGCCACGATCCGGCCGGTAGATGCCACACAGGATCTTGAGCAGCGTGCTCTTGCCCGAGCCGTTGCGCCCCATGATCCCGACCGCCTCTCCTCGCGCGACCTCGAAGCTGACGTCGCGCAGGACCGCGAGCGTTTCGAAGCGGCGCGGCCGAAGCAGGCCGAAGAGGTGCTGGCGCACCGTGTCTCGCCGCACGGAGGGGATACGGAAGCTCTTCGAGACACCGCGCACTTCGATCAGCGCCACTAGAGATGCTCCGCGGCGTCGGGGGCAAGCCACCGGTAGAGGAGCGTGCCCGCGGCGAGCACGAACGCCGTGACACCCGCCAGCAGCAGGTGCGCGTTCCACGAGGGAATCACGCCCTGCACCAGCACCATCCTGGAATACTGGATCACCGGCGTGGGCGGCCAGAGGTAGAGGTAGAAGTGAAAGCGCTCGGGCATGATTGCGAGCGGATAGACGATCGGCGCGACGAAGAAGCCTGCGTGAATGAGCAGCTCCCAGACCTGGTTGAGATCGCGGTAGCGAAGAAACAGCACGCTGGCGCCGAGCGAAAAGCCGAGCACGATGAGGAACAGCTGGACGAGGTAGAGGCCGAAGAGCGTGAGCGCAGCCAGGCCCGGAGGGCGTCCGGAAAGCCACAACACGACCGCCATGCCGACGGAAAACACGGCCAGCGTCACGAGCGCGCTCGAGCTCGATGTCGCGACGAGAATCCAGCGCGGGAAGTGCGTCTTCGCGATCAGGTAACCCTTCGCGTGGAGCGAGGCGAGGCCGACCTTCGTGGCCTCCGAGAAAAAATCCCACAGGAAGAGGCCCACGATCAGGTTCAGTCGGTAGTCGGGATCCTGGGCGAAGGCGAAGGAGAACACGGCCAGCAGGACAGCGAGCATCGTGACCGGCTTGAGCAAGGCCCACACGAAGCCCGCGAGCGTGCCGTGATAGCGGACCTTGAAGTCGGTGCGGACCAGTGTCCAGATGGCGCCGAGGATCTTCACGCCTTGTCGCCCCGGATCAGGTCGAGGATGGCCCGCAGCGGCGCTGTGAGTCGCCAGGCGAGAGACGCTTCGATCGCTTCGAGGCGCGCTTTTGCTGCCCGCAGGACCTGTGCCTCGCCAACCAATGCCCGTACCTGGTCTACCAGCATCGCAACTTCGCTTGCGCGCCGCTCGAGTGCCGCGTTCGTCTCGCGGACCGCCTTGTTCAGCGCTTCGACCTCCGCCCCCCGTGCCTCGAGGCCGCGCGCCAGTTCGTTGACGCTCGCGTTCAGGCGCTCGATCTCCTGACCGCGCTCGCGCAGGCCCGCCTGGAGCGATTCGACTTCCTCGGTCCGCTGGCTCACGGCCTGGTTGAGCGTCTCGATCTCCGCCGCTCGCACCGCCAGGTCGCGCCGGACCGAGGCCAGCGTCGCCTCGGTCGCCTCGCGGCGGCGGACCTCTTCTGCCAGTTGCCGCTCGAGCTCCTCGACCCCGCGATGCCGCAAGGCGACCGCGACACGCGCCAGTTCCGGGTCGTACGCAAGCAGGCTTGCGGGATCTCTCAGGAACGACTGGCCAGGCTTGACCCCGTCGTACTGCACGTGCCAGCCGCGCTTGCGCTCGTCGGGCGCGAAGGCGGCGCGGCGCTCCTTTTCGATCTTGCGTTCGCCATGGGCCTGGCCGCGGACCGGGTAGTGGCGCAGCAGGAAGCGAATCGGAAACACGCGCCGGCCTGGAAACGCCGCCTCGTGTCCGCCGGAACTCACCAGGTCGAGGCTTGCCGCGGGCTTCTTCCAACAGCGGATCTGGAGCCGATCGAACGTACCGCCCGCTTCGTACCGGGTGAAGGAGCTCTGCAAATCGTCGCCTCGTTCGAAGAGGTCGTGGGTCGGCCAGAAATTCAGCACCTCGAAGTCGATCGCGTTGTAGCCGAGCCGGTCCACGAGCTCGATCCCCTGCTTCAGGTCGCAACCGGCCCAGGGGCTCTCGCGGAACTCGTCGGCGTCCTGGTTGATGAACCAGTCGGCGGCGAGCTCCGCCGCGAGCGTCTGCTTGCGGCGCAGGATCGCATCGAGCGAGAAGTGGCCGCCCGGCCGGGGCAGGCTCTCGATCGCGAGCAGACCGTGCCCCAGGAACGCGCCGGCCTCGGCTGCCGTGGCGTCGGTCGAGGCGTTGTCGAGCAGGTGGACCTCGATCCCCTGCTCGACCAGATGGCCGATACAGCGGGCGATGATGTCTTCCTCGTTGTAGGCGGCCATCAGGGCGACGATTCTCATCGGGGGCCTCGGGCTGCCGCCGGCCGAAGCGCGGCCGCGAGGAGCTCGCGCATCGCACCGGTGAAGGCCTCGAGCGAGGCCGTCACCGCGACGCGAGCCAGCGCCGCGCAGCGGAGCCGGCGCCAAAGAGCGTCATCGGTCAAAAGCGCAGCGCAGGCTTCGGCGAAGGCACCTGGGTCATCGGCCACCAGCAACTCCTCGCCGTCGCGCCAGCCAAGCTGTCGGGCTGCGAGTGAGGTGCATACGATCGGAACGCCCCGCGCCGCAGCCTCCAGGCACTTGAGCGGCAGGCCCGCACCGAAGCGAGTCGGGGCGACGAAGACGCGTGCCGCCCCATACAGGGGCGCCAGATCCTCGACCGCTCCGCGCACCGCGACGCCTGGACCCGCGAGCGCGGCCACGCGAGCCGAGCGATTGAGGCCCGCAACAGTGAGCCCGACGTCCGGATGCCGCTCGGAGAGCCGGGGCAGCACCTCGCTCGCAAACCAGTGCACGGAATCGGCGTTTGGGCTGAGATCTTCATGCATCGCGCCGACGAACAGCAAGCCGCTTCGGCCCCCGAGTTGTTCCGGCGTCGGGGCGCCGGCGACGGCGTGGCCGAGAACGAACGCGGGCCCGATCCCGGCTTCGGCGAAACGCCGCTGCTCGTCGGCCGAAACACAGGCCACGGCGCGCGCGTCCCGGGCGAGACGCAGCTCGGCCCGCACCAGCTCCGCGGCCTCGGCCTCGGAAACGACTTCGCCGGAAAGACGGCGGCCCGCCACGTCGCGCAGGGCGAAGATGGCCTCGGCGTCGTAGACGAGGCTCGCCCCGGCCAGCGCACCGGGGGCACGCGAGAGAACGGCATGCAGGCGCTCCATGTTGTGCGGCCGGCTCACCAGGACGACATCGTAGTAACCGCTCCGCTCCTCGAGGAAGCGGAGCAGGCCGTTCTCGCCGCAGCCGAGCGCCACTTCGACCTCGCGGGGGATCTCGGCGTACACGGCGCTCCAGTCGTCGTCGGGAAAGGACGAAGGATAGAACGTCACGGCGCAGCCCAGGCGCTGCAGGGCCCACAGCATCTCGCGCGTGCGCGGGAAGCCGGCGCCAAGCGAGCCGCAGGGCACGCGATCGTCGATGAAGAGCACGCGTCGGGCGCCACCTCGAACGGATCGCGCCTCGAGAACGTTGCCGACCCAGGGAGACTGCTTCTGGTCCAGCCAAGCTGCGTGCTTGCCCGCGAAGAGGGCCTGCCGCTCGGCCTGAAGCTCTACCGCACGCTGTCTCGAAGCTGAACTCGCGAATTCGAAATGCTGGACGACGGCCTGCGGGTCGTAGACAACCCGGTGGCCGGTCTCCCACAAGCGCGCACAGTAGTCGGCGTCTTCGTAGTAGGCCGGGACATACGCCTCGTCGAAACAGCCACCACCCACGAAGAGCGCCCGACGGGTCAGCAGGAAGGCGCCCGAGCAGAAGTCGACATCGCGCCGGAACATGTAGGGGAAGGCGTGTGGCGAGTCGCCCCGGCCGTAGCCAAGACAGGATCCGTCCTGCCAGCAAAGGCTGCCGGCCTCCTGCAACTGGCCATCGGGCAGCACCAGCTTGCCGCCCACGGCGCCGATCTCGGCCGACGACCGAAGTGTCGCGATTGCCGAAGCCAGGCTGCCCGGCAGCAGCTCCGCATCGCTGTTGAGGAACAGCAGCAGCTCGCCCCGGGAACGGCGGGCGGCCTGGTTCACCGCGAGCAGGAAGCCCTTGTTGCGGGCGTTGCGGATGAGCCTCGCACCCTCGAGGCGATCCAGCAGGGTGGGCGTGAGATCGGTGGAGGCGTTGTCCACGAGGATCACCTCGAAGGCGATCTCTCGCTCTTCGAGAAGCGAGCGCAGGCAGCGAAGGGTCAGCTCGGCGCGGTTGTAGAGCGCGACGATGACGCTGACGACCGGAGCGTCCGGGTCCTCGAAGCGCAGCCGGTGGCCGGTGGCGAGGAAGCCCTGCAACGCCGCGTCGTGCGCCGCAGCCAGGACAGCCTTCGGGGAAGCGTCGGGATCCTGCATGGGACCCCCAATTCTAGGTCGGCCGCGTTCGCAAGGGGGTGCGAACCTCGCCGAGACGGAGCGAACGCTCAGGAGCATTCATCCCGAAATGCTCGACGAGTGGAGGAAGCGGGTCCGCGACGCCCAGCAACCGCCGCTGCCCCAGAGGCCCGCAGCGCGCAAGCGCCGGCACTGACGATCGCGCCCTCCCGGCACGCTTTTCCCGCCCGCCCGGCGCGGAGGCGCTCCAGGGGACGCATTCGGATCGGGTGTAGGATTGTGTCCGATGAGGGCCGTAGTTCTCGAAGTCAGCGAAGCAGACTTGGCCTCGAGGCGCCGGATCGGCCTCGATCGCTGGGACGAAGTCTGGGAGGGAGTGCTGCACATGGCGCCGGCGCCCACGGACGAGCATCAGCGGATCGTGGACGAGCTGATCGAGTTCCTGAGGCCGCTGCTCCGAAAGAGCGGCCGCGGCACGTTGCGCTCCGGCATCAACGTGTTCGACGAGGCGTCCCCTGTCGAGAACTACCGCATACCGGACCTCACGTTCGTGGCGGCGGAACACACCGGCATCATGAAGCCCGACGGGATCCGGGGCGGAGGCCCCGACGCCGTGATCGAGGTTCGCTCGCCCTCGGACGAGACCTACGACAAGCTGCCCTTCTTCGCGAAGCTGGGGGTGCGCGAGGTCATCGTGATCGACCGCGACACCAAGGTCGTCGAGCTATTCCGTCTGGCTGGCGGCCAGTACCGTCCCGCGGCGGCAGACGCGGAAGGCGGACGACCGTCCGACGCGCTCGAGGTGTGCTTCAGTGAAACGCCCGAGGGCCGGCTGGTCGTTCAGGACCTGCGACAGCCAGAGACCAAGACCGAGATCTGACCCGGGCGGGCAGTTGCCTTCCGCCCCGTTGTGGGCGAACGGCAGGCCTAGGGCGCTGCCCAGGTTAGCCAGTTAACATTCAACCAGTAGCCGCGCGCCGAGACCCGGCTCCGGCCGCGGCTCGCCGCCACCCGCCGGAATCAAGCCTTCTAGGTCGGCCCGGTTGACCGTCCACCGGCTGATCGAAAGACCGATGAGGTCTGGCCGCCAGCATCTGGCCGGCCGACGCCGGCAGCACCGTCTTGAAAGCGCTGACTTGGCGCGCTTTAGACGCCGCGGCGGATGAGCCGGAAAACCCCTGGCCGTGGTCGCTGCTGCAGGGCCTGCGCCAGTCGCTCAACTCCTACCTGAGCCACCTGGTTCGCGCCTCGACCCATCGGTTGCTGCTCGGGCTACGGCGCCGCTTCGCCTTGGCTGGACGAGTACTTCGTGTGGGGACGGCGACAAGGTGGTCCACCGGTGCGCGGTGCCACGCGCGGCGTTTCGGCTTTCCGAGCAAAGGGCGTGGTTCGTAGAGTGCCTGCCGGATCATGTGTTGCTGATCCAGCAAGGGGGGTTCTGGGAGGTGGTGGCGCATCGGCCGGCGGCGCGGCGCGGACGCTCGCCGGATGGACACGCCGACCCAAACCGCTGGCCGCGCCGGCTGGCGCGCCGTCGGCTGGCCACGTTCACCAGTACTTTGTGGGGGAGCGGCTTGCCTGTCGCCTGGATCGAGGAGACGTGCCGGCGTCTGACGGACATCGCGGAGCGCGCTCTGGTCCTGCGGTGGTCAGGCGCCGGTCACGCGGCGGGCGCGGGCGTTGCGGACGAAGTAGGTCAAGCGGCGCTCGCCTTCACAGATCCTCGGGTTCGAGGCCCGTCGCTTTGCCTATGCGCGCCATCATCGGCGGTCCCAGATCGGCATCATCGCCAAAGGCGAAGACGTAGTTGGGCCAGCCCTCTCGCTCCAAGACTCGATGCGACCCACCCCTGCCGCCGGGCCGCTTTGGCTGCCACCCGATCCGGAGGAGAGCCGCGTATGCCCGGTTGGCTTTGCTAATGGGCCAACGCCGCTTGCCACTCAGAGGAGAACTCGGAGAAGTCGATACTCGGCAAGGGCTCTACGGATTCTGTCGCCTGTCCGGTGAGCGGATCCTCCCCGTGCTTCAGGCGGTCAGCGATGACTTCCAAGGCCAGCGCTTGGGCGGAGCGAAACGCCTCCATCGGAGTGGCACCATACACCAGGACCCCGGGGATGCTCGTGACATCCGCGATCCAGCGCGAGTCGCTTTCCCTCTCCAACTCGACGTGAAGTACCAAGCTCATCTGCCCTCCCGTCGCCAACGCGGCAATATATCTCTCCCGGATATTACCTGAACCTCACACCAAAGCCACTGACGAGGCTTTGCCTCCGATTGGATAGACGCGCAGCGGGCGCTGGAGTTGGGGGGGGGCAGCTCGGCGACAGGCTCCCCCCAATCGGTGACCAATTGTCCGGGGCGATGTGACAGGTATGCCACAACCGAAGGCCGACGGGCTCATGCCGCCAAGCCCAGCCAGAGCGCGAGCGCTCGGTTGACGCGTGTGAGGGTGTCGTCGTCGAGGGCGCCGATTACCTTACCAAGCTTGCTGCGCAAATGGGTCATCGTCTTGTCCACCATTACCTGCGACACCTTGCGAAGCCCGTTCCTGGCCGACGGCTCGAGCGTGATGCGGAACTCCGGGGCAGATTGGATGTCGCTGGTGATCGGCAGCAGGGTGACGGTCCGGTACGTCGCAGGCACCAAGTCCGCCTGCACGACGAGAGCCGGCCGCGGCTTGCCGAAGTCCCCGGGGAGAGAGACCAGGACGATGTCCCCCCTCTTCACGGCTCCCAGCCCGTCGTGTCCTGGGTCTTGAGGAGGGCTTCGATCGCTCGGCGCTCAGCCCTGTTCGCGGCTTCGTGGGCCGCGACCCTGAGAGCTTGGCGCCGGAATGCCTGGATGAACGCCGAGGATCTCGCGTCGCGAACCCAGAGCTGGACGGGCCGCAGGCCTTCGGCGCGTAACCGCTCGCGGTAGCTCTGCATCGGCGTGGGCTTCTTCATAACCACAACGATAACATGTTATCCACCCGCCGTGGCGGGAGAGAACCGCGCTACTTCCGGCGAGTTCGGGACGGCGGACGGGGCTGCCGCCCGCCGGCGGGCCGGCCCCGACCCGGCATCGACTTGCGCGCTCCGGCCTTCGCGCGCTCCAGGACGTCCACGAGCGCGAAGTCGATCTGGCGGCGCTCGAGGTCGACTCGCGCCACCTGGATCTCGACCTTGTCGCCCAGGCGGTAGGCCTTCTTCGTGTTCTCACCCTTGAGCACGTGTGCCTTTTCGTCGAAGGCGTAGTAGTCGTCGGTCATCGACGAGACGTGGACGAGGCCCTGCACATAGACCTCTTCGAGCTCCACGAACAGCCCGAAGCTCTGGACGCCCGTGATGTAGCCCACGAACAGGTCGCCGAGCTTGTCCGCCATGAAGCGGACCTTCTTCCATTCCGTCAGCTCGCGTTCGGCCTCGTCGGCGCGCCGCTCCATCTCCGACAGGTGCCGGCCCATCTCGGGCAGCGCCTCGCG